>CAVDOI010000006.1:0-36332 GCA_963610485.1 Lachnospiraceae bacterium | reverse complement strand
AGACAGCCTCATTGAATTTATAGTTATTCAAAATGTCATTGAGACGCTACACTAGTTTGTTATCATGTGCTACAACTACAACATCATCTGCATCCTCAAAAGCCCCAGAATCTACATCGAAGAGACAATTTCCTCCTCCTCTTTCACATCAGCCCTCTTCACCCTCATGAAGGACAGGAGAATCGACTCCTCTGTCTTTCTCGTCTACTGCCGCCGGAGTGCGGGAGATCTCAAGCTCATGGGTTCCTATGACGGCCTCACCGTGATATGCCGCAGGGGAACAAGATTTTCACATATCCTGAGGACGACGGAGAGAAAGGACTACGCCTACTCCCCCGACGGTTTCAGAAGAGTATTCCTCGAGTAAGAACGCTTTTCCTTTCCTCACCTTTTCCGTAGAATGAAGACGGAGGCAGCAATGAAGAGCTATACATCACTTAAGAGCACGGTAACACTTTCCAACGGCGTCGGAATTCCGGTTGTCGGATTCGGAACATGGCAGTCCCCTTCGGGAGAGACGGCATACAGGGCGGTTCTCGAGGCCCTGAGATGCGGCTACAGACATATTGACACGGCGACGGCGTACGGCAACGAAGAAAGCGTCGGAGAAGCATTGAAAGACTACCTTGAAGAGAGCGGCGAAAAGAGGGAAAGCCTTTTCATCACCACGAAACTCGCCAATCCCGACCACGGCTACGAGAGAGCGAAGGCCGCGATAGACAAATCTCTTTCCGCCCTCGGACTGGATTACATCGACCTCTATCTCATCCACTGGCCCAACCCCATAGCGTTCCGCTCCGAATGGAGAGAAATCGACAGGGAGTGCTGGAGGGCGATGGAAGAGGCATACAGGGCCGGAAAAATACTAGCACTCGGACTCTCGAACTTCTGGCCGCACCACATAGACAACATACTCGAAGAGGCAGAAATAATGCCCGTCGTCAACCAGATCAAGTTCTGTCCGGGAATCAACCAGAAGGAAGTTGCCGACTATTCGAGGGATAAGAACATGGTTCTCGAGGCCTACTCCCCCATGGGAACGGGCGGCATGTTCAAGAATGATACGATGACCGCGCTCAGTGAAAAGTACGGAAGGAGCATTGCACAGCTCTGCATACGCTATGCCCTCCAGTCGGGATACATTCCTCTTCCGAAAAGCGTCACACCGGAGCGCATCGAAGAGAACACGCACGTCTTCGACTTCGAAATCGCAGATGAGGACATGGCACTTATCGCGGCCGTCGATCCGGAAGGCATAGCTGCGGCAAGGAATCCCGACGAAACGACGTTCTGAGAGTATATGATTCCCCCGGGTGCCGGGGGATTTGTTGTCAGATATCGAAACCGAAGTTGAGCGTGAGGCCCCACCGGAAGATGAAGTTGTCCTTCCATGTCGGTTCGTATGTCCAGTTCATGATGTTCTCCTCGGAGACCTGTCTGTAACCCTTGACGAAGTCTCCCGTCACATACGAGAGTCCCGCAAAGACAGAAACTGTGAGGGAGGACGAATTGAACGACACAAGGCCCTCGGGAATGAGTGTCACTCCGCCCTCGAGGTCGACGACGAACGAATGGTCATAGCCGTCGTGCTCATCCCTGTTCATGCTCCATGTCATTGAAGGAACATATACATCTTTAAGCATGTTGGTAAGTAATGTGTGATCCCATCTCATATAGCCGAGCGAGAAGGAGACATATGGTGCGACCCAGTTCTTCAGCGCAGCTATCGGACAGGAGAACTCGAAGCCGAGCGTGTCCATGACATGGCCCATCTTCAACCTTGCATTCAGTTTCGGGTTCCCCTCGCGTTCAATCTCCCTGTCCGTCGGATAGCCGGCGACATACCTGTTCTTGAGTACGATGGACCAGTTGTCGTTTATCGGCCAGTTGAGCTCCTGGTCCTGGAATTTTATTCCCAGCATATCGGCAAAGCCCATCGAAAGGTAGAAGTTGTTCTCCCTCCATATCGTGGGATGGAAGAATGACATAAGGTCGACCGATAATACGGCATAGCCGAAATGGTCTGTAAGCTCTGTGAAATAGTCGAGCGTGAAGAGCCCCGTGTTGATTCTGTATGCAAGGTACGGGCTTGTTATGTAGCGTGCATAGAGTTCCATCGTCTTCGAAGAGTTATGTTCCTGAGTCCAGTTCCACCCGAACGTCAGTGCGATGATTTCGCTGTAGTCGTTCTGCACTGTCAGCGTCGCCGAAATCTTCTCTGTCGATTCAAAGCCGAACGCATGAGATACTGTGCCGCCGGCGACGAATGAGAGATACGACGAATCGAGTGAGCATATATTCCAGAAAAGCTCCCCCTTCAGACCCAGATAATAGTGGAAGCGTATATCAGAGTAGTCATAGGGAAGATCGACACGGTGTATTCCTGCCATTCTGTGGATGAGGTTCTGGAGAGTGTCGTAGCCGGTGTACCCGGAAAGGAAGAATCCCGTTTCGGGAGATACGGTTACCGCGAAGGCGCCGGAAAGCGGGAACGAATAATTGAGGCCCGCCCTGACAACGGTGACATCGAGGCGTCCTTCATACCAGTCCGACTCGCTTGCATCCGCTACCGATGCATCCCTTATGTCCCAGCCCGTCTTCCAGCCCCTGTTCGTTATGCCGTCCAGGTCGGCGCTGAGGTACCACCTCTCCCCCGAGAGGGAGATGTGCTCCGAGTACGAAAGCTGGTCGTCGTCGTTGCGAGAAAGTCCGTAGGCGTACTTGTCGTTTCCGATTCCGAGCTTTATTGACTTGAGAGCCCATGGATTGGAGGTATCGGAAGCGCTGAGGGAAAGGACGATGACGAGAGCAGAGAAAAATGTGATGAGAACCTTCTTCATGGAGCCGATTCTATCAGCTGCTTGCTTTTTGAAAAAGCTCAAAGCGGATATTATGGTAAAAAAAGCCCTTCTCTCCATCAATAAAACACAGATAATTTGTTGCTCTCTGAAATAATCTGTGGTAATTTTAGAAAAACGTGGTGGTATAACCACAAAAAAAAGAGAGGACAATATGGCAAAGTATGATGTTGTTGTCGTCGGCGCCGGAAATGCGGGACTCGTCGCTGCTCTGGAATGCCGTAAGGCGGGAAAGAAGACCCTCCTCATCGAACAGCACAACCTTCCGGGAGGATGTGCGACGAGCTTCGTGCGGGGAAGGTTCGAAATAGAGCCGTCTCTCCACGAGATCTGCGACTACGGTCCTGCGGACAATCCCGGGGACGTGAGGAAGATGCTTGACGAGCTCGGTGTGAAGCTTGACTGGATCGAGATTCCGGACTGCTACCGCGTCATTTCAAAATACACCGACGGCGGAGAGATGGATGTAACGATGCCGAGCGGAATCGGGAATTATATCGACGCCATGGAAAAATACGTTCCCGGTTCGAGGGAGAAGATGAAGGAGCTCTTCGATCTCTTCCAGGAAATCCTCGACGGACTGGCATACATAACGGCAAGCAGGGGACACGCAGAGAGCAGCGTACTCCAGGCAAAGTACCCCAACCTTCTGAGAACGGGAGCATACCCAGTAAAGAAGGTCTTCGACGCAATGAAGCTTCCCCAGCGCTGTCAGGACATACTTTCCACATACTGGGCCTATCTCGGAGTCGACATGGAACACCTATCCTTCGTCCACTATGCAGCGATGGTCCATAAGTATGTATCGCGCGGAGCATACATGCCGGCACACACATCCCACGAGCTTTCGACTGCGATGGTCGAGAGATTCAGGGAGCTCGGCGGTGAGATATGGTTCAACTGCAGAGCAGAGAAGTTCCTCTTCGACGGCGACAGGATAAAGGGCGTAAAGACAAACCTCGGCGAAATCGAGACGGACTATGTCCTCGCGAACATCAACCCCGACATAATATACGGAAAGATGATGCCGCAGAGTCTTGTTCCGGCGCGTGAGAAGAAACTCAGCGCTGCACGCGGCGGCGTCTTCGGAGGCCGTATGTACACGGCATACTTCTGCCTCGACAGAACGGCGGAGGAACTCGGAATCAGGGACTACTCGATATTCCTCCCCGGAACTGCAGATTCCGCCCTCGAATACAGCAGCATAATGAATGGTATGAAGACGAACGACTTCTCCATCTTCCTCTGCTACAACATAGCAGATCCCGCATTCTCCCCGGAGGGGACATGCGTCTGCTCCTTCACGACTTTCGGCTCCCCTGCAGACTGGAACGACCTCGAGGAGAAGGACTACTTCCGCTTCAAGACGGAGGGTGCGAAGAAGTTCCTGAAGTCCCTCAAGGAGAAGACTGGAATCGTACTCGAGGGACATATCGAGGAGATGGAGGTAAGTTCCCCGTGGACGTTCTGCCGCTATCTCGGGGTACCCGAGGGTTCGGTATACGGATATGAGACGAGGGACTGGGACGGCATGATGGCGAGAATGATGATGCTCGGCACGGACTATCCGATAAAGGGACTCAGGCCCATAGGAACATCGGGGCCCAGGGGCGACGGCTACTCGGCGACGATGATCTGCGGCAGCATGATGGCTAAAAGCGCACTCGGGGATCTCGAGAAGATGGGAGGCAGAAAATAATGGCACTCAACGTTAAAGTAGGACTCATCGGCAAATTCGACATGCTCAAGTTCAAGAACATGCCGAAGGTCAGGGAAAAGGCGATAGAGAAGGCTCCAGAGAAGAGTATAACCGGTGAATTTGCGATGAACACGAAGGCCGGGCATCTCCACCCCGGCATCCTTCACCTTGTCATAGACGATATAATCGATCACGAAAATGCTTCTTCGAAGACATACGTACTGAAACGTCCCGACGGAAAGGCCCTTCCCTTCTTCCGTGCCGGGCAGTATCTCTCGGTGAAGATGGAAATCGGAGGAAGTGCCGTCACACGTGCCTACTCCCTCTCCTCCTCCCCGCTCGATGCACTCAAAGGGCGCTATGAGATAACGGTGCGCTCGAATCCGGGCGGCTTCACGGCGGAGAGAATCCTCTCGGAGTGGAAGAAGGGCGACACTGTCGTCACGACAGAACCCATGGGACAGTTCTACTACGAGGACCTAAGGGACGAGAAGACAGTCATCGCACTTGCCGGCGGATCCGGGATAACACCGTTTCTGTCGATGGCGAAGGCGATCAGGGACGGTGTCGAGAATTTCAATCTCACCCTCCTCTACGGTTCGAGAAACGAGAGTGTGATCCTCTTAAGGGACGAACTCGAAAAGATAGCCTCCGGATGTCCATCGGTCAAGGTCGTCCATGTCCTCTCCGATGAGGATAAGGAAGGCTGGGAGAAGGGATTCATCACGGCCGGCCTTATCAGGAAGTACGCACCGGAGGACGGACACTACTCCGTCTTCCTCTGCGGTCCCGAGGCGATGTACAGATTCGTCAGGCCCGAAATCGAAAAGCTTGAGCTGCCGGGGCGTCTCTTCAGGCACAAGAAGATCGACGTCACGAAGACGCCCTGGGAAAGGGACGACTACCCCGCGGACGCAAAGGACAAGGTCTTTACGATTACAGTCAAACAGGGACCGGACGAGTACACAATCAGTGCTCAGGCCGGTGAAAGTGTCCTCACAGCCCTCGAGAGAGCCGGAATAAAGGCACCCTCCCGCTGCCGCTCGGGAGAATGCGGATGGTGCCGCTCGCGTCTTCTTGAGGGATCCGTCTACCTTCCCGGGGAGAACGAGGGACGGCGCTGGGCAGATAAGAAGTACGGCTACATACACCCATGTGCATCGTTCCCGGTATCTGATCTTGTGTTAGAGGTTCCCGGCGAATACTGGTGATTGCCGGACGGCAGTTCATTAGGGCGGATGAATGTAATGTGTCCGCCCTTTTCTATGTGGTTCAGCCACAACTCATGGAAAACAACCGCCGGCATATCTGAACGGAGTGAAACGGGAGTTCTGGTTTTGTTTTTCATTGCCAGACTTGCTTTTACAATTGAGGTGGTTTAAAATCGGAAAAGAGGAAAAAGGAGGAAGGAAAGATGGCCGGAAAGGAAAGTCTGAAATCAACCTTTGTAGAAATAATCAAATCGAGAATACTGTCGGGGTCTCTCAAACCCGGGGATAAGCTGCCCCCCGAGAGGGATCTTGCAAAGGAAGTGGGGATGAGCAGGGGCTCCATCAACCAGGGAGTGCTGGACCTCGAAAGGATGGGCTTCGTCACGATTGTCCCCCGTAAGGGAACATATGTCGCAGAGTACGCAAAGAGATCGACGCCAGAGACGCTTGCCGCCATCATGAGCTACGACTCGTCCCTCATCGCCCCCGGCCTTTTCAGGGACTTCATGGATATGAGGATTCTCATCGAAAGGGAGTGCGTGAGACTGAGCTGTCAGAAGGTTACCGACGAGGGAATGAAGGAACTCGAAAAGAAGACGGAAGGGATTCTCCTTGCTTCGAACCCGGACAGGGCTGCAGACGCCATCTATGACTATCACAGAAGCATTGTCGAGATAAGCGGGAACGGTGCCTACTACATGGTCTTCCAGAGCTTCGAGAAGATGATACGGAACCTCGTCAGGGAACACTATACGAGCCGCGCCGAGCTCGAGGAGAGCATCCCGATGTACCGCGCTCTCACCGACGCCGTGAAAAGGCGCGACGCATACGAGGCCGACATGACGATGCAGACCATCCTCTCGCGTGCCTCGGAGTACCTCAATGCGCACCTTAAGGAAAAGGAAGGCAGGGCATAGGAAAATACTTCACATTACGGTTGAGGGCTCCCGCAGGAGCCCCCTTTTCTACATCATCGACGAGCCGCCGGTGACTATCCAGCAGGCAAGCGACGCTATGAGGAGTGCACCCGTATAGACGGAACCCGTCCTGCGGTATGCATATGTTCCCAGCAGACTGAAGACGACGACCTGCGGGACGAAGAGAATCAGAAGCGACATGAAGGGACCGCCGAATGTGGAGCCGAACAGTACATCGGCGCCGGGTCCTATGTCTAAAAAGAACGGTATATACTCGATGAGGACGATGATGAGTATTCCACCGACCATCATCAAAGCGTTCCTCCACCATGATGACCAGAACCCCTCAGCCCCTTCCAGATAAACAGCTTTCGTTCTCGATGCCGCCATTATCCTGCTGTTGTTGAGGATGAAGAACAGGGCGAATACCGAGAAGTACACGCAGAACTGTCCGAACCTTGACCAATCGAACGTGCGGAAGAACGGCCATATGAATCTGAAATCGAGGAGGTACACATCCTCACAGATGAGGAGGATTATGTACATGTAGGCGAGGATACAGAGAACGAGAAGAGCCGAGAGACCGAGAAGAGTCCAGCTTATTCTGCCGCCGTTGTCCTTCGTCGAAAGCCCCATATCGTACAGGGAATCCGCCCTGCCCTTCTTCCTGTTCTTTCTGACGGAGACGAGAGTCATAACGAGCATGATAATGATCAGGAGAAGATACCAGGCAAGGAATCCGTTTCCGACAGTCATGCGGAATATCTTCTCGGGAAGAGGCAGCAGTCCGTGTCCGAGCTGCGTCATGAAGGGATAAGTAGAGGCTGCAATGAGCATCGTAATGACAGCTCCTTTCCACCATTTTCCGTTGGTTTTTGCGTTCTCCCGAGGCGGCAGAGGCTGTCTTATAACTCTGAAAAGAGGAGTATCAAGAAGAATGTTCATCAGCGGAAGCGTGCTGAAGACTGCAGCAAGCATCGCAGCGAGCACCAGTACTTCCTTGTACATTGCTATGTGGTTGCCGGGAGAAAGGGATGTCCCGGGAGAGACGGCGGAGTCTATCCACTCCAGAGCCGTACTCAGGCCGTGACTGTTGTGCGTTGTGAGACGATGGTTGGTATATAAAAGTTCCATCCGTCTTGCACTTCCGTCCTCGAATGAACCGTATGTGGTGTTCCACTCCGCTTCTCCGTCCTCTATACCGAGGAACTCCCTCCTGAGGTCACTCTCGAGGAGCGAGTCGTCCACAACCCTCCTGTAATCTCTGAAGTAGCTGAACTCGTCCCACTTCGCCTGCAGAAGGAGAACGTTATTGAAGGAGATGGAAGAAGAATCGTACACGCTCTTTCTGAAGAGCTCTCCGCACTGCAGTACGACGGCCTTCGGTGCAATCGCTGTGCCTGAGAATGCAGCGGCGACAGACCAGCTCGACCATGTCCCCATCGAGTGTCCAGATACCACCATTCTCGAGGAATCTACATTCGGAAGTGTCGAAAGAAAGGCATAGGCATAACAGCCGCCGGCCGAGCTGTCAGAAAGGACATTGCCGTCACTGTCCGTCGTATAATGCTCGTCGAAGAACGAGAGATTCGAGAAGTTCATCAGAACCTTGTACCTTGTCTGACCGCTGATGACCTTGAATGTGCCGTCCTCCTCGCTGTCCTCGCCGTAGTTGACAGTTACCTTATGGTTGACGTAACCGCGGCTTATAAGGCCTGCCCTGCTCGAGCCGTGTCCGTATTCGTCGAGAGAGAGAACGACACAGCCGCGCCGCGCAAGCTCGATGGCGTAGTATGCACATGTCTCGTGGTCGTTCTGGTAGCCGTGGAGAAGAAGAACGCCCGGTGCCGAGTTGTCCTCCGTTGCACTCTCCGGAGTATAGAGCTTGTAGCTGAGCTCTCCGACGTCGGTTTCTATCCAGCCCTCCGTCACATCGACTTTTCCGTTTCCCGTCTGGATCTTTCCCGCTGCCGTCATGGCGCAGAAAATTACGAGAAGCAGAACGGCGAGAACAAGAAAAGACTTCTTTGTTCCTTCTTTCATGTTTCCTCCTTTTAATGTGGCGGGCCACAAAGTTTTACCAATTTCATTGGAAAATATTATCAGGCGAGAAGTATCGTAAGCGCAATGAGAATCTGCCCTATATAATACGAGAGGAGATTGACAGCCCTCAGAGGCTTTATCTTACGGCCGAAGCTGTAGTAGATCATGATGAAGTCACTGACGACAAAAAGAAGAGCGCCTGATGTGAAGACAACCTCGCAGCTCCCGCCACCGTTCATGATTAGAAGGACGAGGGACGAGGAGAACATCGCAATTACGACGACAAGGTAGACCCAGCCGAATATTCTGAGCCCCCTGCTGGGGGCCGTGATCCTCTTCATGAGAGGAGGAATGGACAGTAGCGAGAGAACGGCTGTGACGAGAGAAGCATAACCGAGGACGGAAGAGCTGCGGTTCAGAAGCGATGCGATATAGAGAAAATGTCCCGAAAGAAAGAAAAGGATGCCGAGTGCGAATATCTTCATCGACTTTGAGCCCTCAAAGCAGTTTCTCAGGTTCAGGAATATATCGCCGAGCATTCCCAGTACGAGGCCGGAGAGAACGAGAGCGCCGAATGTACCGTCATTCTCCAGATAGCATATAAGACCGAAGAGCACGAAGAAGAATGATGCAATCCCCTTGAAAAGAGTAGCCGCAGCCATCTTTCCCTCATACTCCGTCTTTATGAAATATATATCCACCGCAATCCCGATGAGTGCTGTAAAGACCAGAAACGCTGACATAACCAGACCTCCACTCATAATTCTGAAGCATCGGTGAGGAATGTCAAACATATTCGTACAAACGCAGAATCCTTAACAATTCATCTCATGAGTGGACAGTTCTAACCTGTTTTTGGTGTCCGACGCCCTCGGTATGAAGTGAATCTATACATAACGTGTTTAATTCACCCTCTTTTGAAGGGTGATTATTTTAGGTTAATTTATTGTAACATATAAATATAGTACTTTACTTCTAAGTCTTTATATGATATAATCCTAATACAATAATCATATAGACTTAGGAGGTTTTTATGCCCGTATTGAACATTTATGTAGTAGAAAAGTATGTTTCAGCTTTCGTTGCAAAATTCAGAGGTGCGTTCAGCCGTTCATCTTCATTTGAGAAGTTCAGACTTGCCTTAATCACATCCATGGGAAGCCTCGAAAGGAAGGGGGGCACTGACACAGCACGAATGTTGGGCGTAGATTTTGACTTTGATGACAGGAACCGTATCTATGAATCCTTGATTAAGTTTTTCAAACGATCTGACGCATTCTCTCATAAGGTGCTTTGGAGACTTCTCGCGGAAATAATCCGTGACAGCGGTTATCTCTACAGGGAACGTCCCGGAGGACGATGCCTTCTTGTTATTGACGGACACAATGTCATCAAGAGTGGAAGACATATGCCGTGTGTATCGAGAATAACTCAGAGCAGTGAAACACCTACAAAACCGAAGAACACATTCGGTCATCTTGTCGGAAGCCTTGGTGTAATAGGAGGAAGCGAAAACACAAAGATGTCATGCTTCCTTGTTGCCGGAGAAATTCAGAGCGGAGAAGACGAGATTCGCATGTGGGACGAAAACGACGATTTGGCATACAGGTCCCATGTCGAAAAGATGTTGAGAATGGCGACAAACTCAACAGATACTTTCGGCCACTCGTTTCTTCTGGCAGACTCTTATTTCTTCTGTGATTATGCACTTATGACAATCAGAGCTCATAACTTAATAAAATATAACCAGACAATCGTTATGGTCAGCAAGGCAAAGAAGAACTGTGTAGCCTGGACTCTTCCCGAGAAGAAAGAGAAGCAGCGGGGACGACCTCGAATAAGAGGGGAGAAAGTTTCTCTGAGTGAGCTTTTCAATGATAAAGAAGCATTCACAGAATTGAAGATGGATCTCTATGGGAAGGAAGAGGCCGTGAAATACAGAGAAGAAACACTCCTCTGGGGTAAAAAATATACTCCAGTCAAGTTCGTTCTTACTGTTTCATCAAAGGGAACAGCTGTTTTTGTCTGTACTGACACAAATATGAATGCAATTAAGATAATTTCTTTATATACAAAGAGATGGAAAATTGAAGCATCTTTCAATGTCAGTTCTCAGGACACCAAGGCGTTCAACTATCACTTCTGGTCCAAGGCTCAGAAAAAGCTTGACCGCTTTGCTCGTTCTTCTGCCCCGGATCCTCTTGCATCTGTCACAGAGAAAGACAGAAAGTTGATTGCCAACACATTCCGTGCTTATGAGAGATTCATCTCCATCTCCTTCATTGCACAGTCTCTTCTCCAGCTGATGGCTCTCATCCTTGAAGAGCAAGGTTATGTTCCTTCGATGTGGCTGAGGACGAGAAGAGGAACTGTCGCCTCGGTAGGAAGCCTTATTCATGAACTTCACTACCTATTTTTATGCGGTTTCGGTAAACTCTCCGGTCCTCCGAAACTCGATAAAAATAAAAAAGACGACAGCGCTTTAACTCTCTCCTGCCATCGTCTTCTTAAAAGCAGTTGATTTTTCATCTCAACTGACATAACTTTACCGCTCTTTCCGGTGCTTGTCACTATGGGGGAAAGGGGGTGATATTAATTTTTTCCAACGGATTTATGAGCAGACGAGAGTCCAGATTTTCATTTTATGCCACATCGAAGCTGATTATGCGGCTTTCGATTTTAAATTTGTCAAACTGTCCACTCTTGAGAATTCATGAAGAATACATAAATCGCACACCTCACCCTCTTCCCCTTCACGCTTTCTCTGAATTAAAATTCCGCCGATAGGAGAAAAGAATAATGAAGAAATTATCCGCTCTTTTAATAATCATGATGGCTGCTCTTCTGACCCTGACGGCAGGAACACTCCCCGATGAGGTTCTGACTGTCAGAGCTGTCGGCGACTACAGAAAGATGACATCAACAAGTGGAGTTACATCATCAGTCAATAAGCTTTCCGGTGCAGGTTTTGCTTTTGACTATGACTACTACTTCAACAACTACGTAGGTCTCTTCACAAACGTCGGACTTACTGTTCCCCTCAAGAGTGACGTCGACGGCAAGTCCCAGGATTTCGAATACAGAGATTTTCCCGTCTACACACAGTTCGGCATGGTAGGAAGGATTCCTCTCTCCAACACGGCAGGCCTCGATCTCAGACTGGGTTTCGGAGTCACATATGACAAGGCTACGAACTACGGCTCCACAATCGTCGAAACAGATTACTACTGGATCATCTATCACGGATATACCATTTCCAAGGTTGAACTCCAGACTGTAGCCGGCCTCGGTTTCTATACGAACTTCGACAGCCAGGGCGCATTCGGAATCAGGGCAGGTGCCAACGTCGCTGCAACATTCTACACAGGCATCTACAGAGAAGGCTACAACTATTCAGCAGAAGTGGCGGACCTCAAGAGAGTCGGCTATGAAGTACAGCCCTATGTCGGATTCACATTCGGCTTCAACAACTACTGATAGCAAAAGCTCATCAGATACAGCCTCCTCAAAAGGGGGCTGATATTTTTTCGATATATTTCACATCCACTCTCTTCGTCAGCCATACGCCGTTCTTCGAGAGGAAGAACGGAATACCGTCATCCCTCATTCTTGCCGAGTCTACACGAAAGACTACGGGATGACCGTGTCTCGAACCCACAGATACAGCCGTATCATAGGAAGTCGACAGATGAACATAGAGGCGTGACTTCGGAATGAGGCCTTCCCTCCCGATGGATTCGACGAACTTCTCCCCTGTCCCGTGGTAGAGTATATCGGGAGGGAGAGCCTCCTCGAGGTCGACATCGACAGGAATGGAATGTCCCTGGTTCGCCCTTATGAGGCTCCTGTCTTCATTGAATGTGAAGCGTCCCTTGTTGTCGAGGCGGACGATTTCCTCAAGAAACTCCATCGTGATTCCGAGCTTTTCGATAAGCTGCATCGTGTCCGCCCATCCGTAACTGTCGAGGGTCATGCCGACGACCGAGGGATTGTGACGAAGAATCAGGGCAATGAACTTCCCTGTCGAAATCCTGTCTGTCGTATCGAATGTGCGCTTCTTCTTACCGTCCCTGACTACCATGGTTCCCTCCACTGTAGAGTATATCACAGAAGAAAGAGAGACGGTATTCCATTGAACGTATCGGGGAACTTCAGCATTGAACAGAACTCCGAGCCTCCTTCCCGACGGATGATATTGTCCGCTCACCGGGGAGAATCTGATTCATAACCCAAGAAGCCGCAATACAGCTGACTCAATCATTGTTGATACTTATTTCAAGATTTATATTCCTATAAAGGAATCATAGTTTTACAATAAAGTTTATCAAAACCCGCAGGAGAAATCTGTTCCGGAATTCATTCTAAACAAAATCCACACAGAAAAGTGACGAAAAAAGGCGGATCCATGCATCCCGCCCTTTATGTTTATCTCTTTATTCTGATGTCAGATGTTCTCCATGGTCTTTCCGCTTCCCGCAAGGCCTTCGAAGTCCTTTCTGAAGACCTCGACGGCATTCTCTATCTCCCTGTTCTTCACAAGGCCGTCTATGACTGACGGAGAGAGCGTTACGGCACCGATTCCGTACTCGCAGAGCTCCAGTACCTGCATGGAATTCTTGAAGGATGCGGCGAGTATCTGCGTTTTGTAACCATGATTCTCATAAATGTCCTGCATCCTCTTGACCTCAGCCACGCCGTCATAGCCGAGATTGTCTATGCGGTTGACATAAGGAGCTATGAAGAGCGCACCGCACTTTGCTGCAAGATATGCCTGGAGTGGTGTGTAGACAGCCGTACCCGTCACCCTGTAGCCCAAGTCCGAGAGAGTCTTCATGGCCTTGAATCCTTCTTTGACTGCCGGAATCTTGATGTACGTCTCCTGTCCCGTCTCGCTTACAATCCGCATTGCGTCCCTTACGATGCCGTCTGCAGTCGATGCAACGGTCTGGACGTGAAGATCTCCGTCCTTGATGAAAGCCCTGATTTCCTTCAGGACCTCGTAGGGCTCTCTCTTCACAGAAGCAAGGATGGTCGGGTTCGTCGTCACGCCGTCTATCGGATAGTACTCATAGAGTCTCTTTATTTCGTTTATGTCTGCATCGTCGATAAGAAGTTTCATGTAGTGAGTATATGACGACTCAAAGAAAAACGCCACCGCTGAGGATGGCGTTCAAGGTTGTGCCGGCTGGAATCAGAAATCGTCGCCGAGGCCGAAGTCGTCGGAGAGGACGACCTCTTCCTCCGCCGCTGTCGTGCTTGTAGTAGCAAGAGAAACAAAGTCTGTCATCCAGATGCTTTCGTCCAGTCCTGCGAGGAGCGCCGGAATGTTTACGACGACGGCATCCTTGGCAAACGGGATGTCGAGTCTGATCTTCTTCTCGACTTCCTCTCCCCCCTTCTTCTCCGTCACGAGAAGGGTGATGGTGTTTTGCTGTCCCATGAGGTCGAGCTGACCGCGTTCCCTCTGATAGAGTTTCTTTGTCTCTCCTGCGGAATTTTTATACTCGATCTTGTAGAGAGCAGACACACTCCCTCCGTCGTACTCGATCGTCTTGTTGTCAATGTAGACGATGTGCTTGCGTCCGATGAAGAGCATCGTGAGTGCAAGTGCCACAAGAAGGAGAACGGCGACGGCTCTGAATACGAATGTCCTGTTGATCTTCATCCTATGCCTCCTCTGCTTTCTGTGCAGCCGCAAGTGCTGCGCCGCCCTCGCGCCTTACCCGTCTCTTCTTGCTCTCATACATTGCAAGTGCAACCGTTATTACTCCGTAAGATACGAAGACTCTGAAATATTCACCTATCATCGAATCGCCTGTTATGACAGTTCCGGTCGTCGGAGCGACGATGAACATCAGATGGAAGAGAGTGACTCCCAAAAAGACGTTGCCGATGGATGCCTTGTCGACAGATGCGCCGCCGACGAGTAGTGCCGCAATGCAGAACATACCTATCTGCGAGTGCGCAGAGTATGTGGAAAGGTTACCGATGTTCTGGAGGTATATGATCATGCCGAAGCCTGCGAACACCGTCGATATTATGATGGAGATGACACGTGTCTTCTCCACGGCGATTCCCGCACTTCTTGCAACTTCCATATCCTGTCCCACGGCTCTCATGTCCTGCCCTAGCTTCGTCTTTCTGAACCAGATGATGAAGAGACACATGAGAGCGATGATGGCGAACGTGAGCACGGGGATCTTGACGCCTCCGATGCGGATTGCGACGGCGTTGTCGAGAGACTGTCTCATATCTGCAAGGGAGACCGTGTTCCTGATACCGTATCCTCTCGGAAGAAGTATGTCATTGTGGATGATAGGAACAATTACACCCATTCCGAAGAGGACGAGGAGCTGGTAGATACCGTTCACGAAGTAGTTCATGATGTAACCGGTGATCATCTCCCTGCCCTTCGCCTTGTTCATGATGGTACCGCAGAGCCAGCCGAGGAACACGCTGATCGGGATGGAGATTATCATTGCCAGGATGATTCCCGGAATTCCCGCTATTCTCCAGTCCGATACAAGAATGAGTCCGATTTCCCCCGCCATGGCTCCGAGTGTCATACCGAAGTTGAGCCCCATGCCGGCCATGATCGGGATGAGAAGCGAGAGGATGAGGAACGAGTTACGTGCGATACGTGTGATGATTTCGCTCAGAAGGAAGCTCCACGAGAATCCCGATACGGGGATGCATACAGCACATATGATAACGAACATCAACGGTACGGAGTTGTTCTTTATGAAATTCAATACCTTTTTCATCTTACCGCCTCGCTCTTTCTTGTGAGGGCATAGAGAATCATACCGTTGGAGACGATTGTCCTTATGACCTCCGATATATCGAGTCCCTCACCGGTGAGGGCGATCATCAGGTTGTTGATTACTGTCGGCGTCATGGTGACTATTCCCTGGAAGAGGAAGGTTCCTATGATGACGTTCTTTATATTTGCCTTGTTTACCGAAGCTCCTCCGATGAGTATTGCAGATACCGCGGGAAGTGCCATGTTGAACGGGGCCATATAGAGCTGTATCCATCCGAAGCCCTGTTCATAAACAAGGATGCCGACGGCACCGAGCCACGTCGACATGATGACCGAAAGCAGCCTTATGTAATCGACGTTTATGCCGCTTGCACGCGCAAACGTAGGATTGGATCCCACTGCAGTCATCGCTGTTCCCGTCTTCGTGTGCAGGAAAGCCCACATGAGGAAGGCAAGGAATGCGAAGAAGAGAATGGCGCCTGTGGGGAACGAGAAGTGTCCGATCTCGATCTTTAAAAAGTTCGAGAGGGCACCGTTGTAGAATCCCTCGAGAGAGATTGTCGTTCTCAGTCCCTTTCCTGCATACCCCCAGACCATCGTCGGACTGTGATAGGGAAGAAGGAGCCACATCATGCACATGAACGATACGGCGGAGAAGCCGACGTATGTTGCAATCATCATCTCGCCGCCCTTGATCTTATTGAGCAGCCAGCCGTAGCCTGCGCCGAGGATGATCGAGAAGGGAGTTGCGAGAAGTACCGCCATGAAGAAGCTTCCGATTCCGGTGAAACCGAACTCGATCGAGAGCGTCGCGCCGAGGAGCCCGGAGATGATTCCGAGAGGAAGGCCGAAGTTCAGGCCGCACCCGGAATGGATCATCGGTACCATTGCGAGGACGAGCACCGCATTCCAGCTGAAACGGTTGATGGTGTTCGTAATCTGGGTGAAGAAGTTCGAGCCTACAAAGGGGGCTGCGATGAATAGAACCAGCAGGAATCCCGTTATGATGAGCCTCGGCAGCCCGAAGGATGCACAGGCCCTTTCCACTTTCTCCCTTAAGGCATTGTTGTTTACTGTAAGTGTTCCGCTCATATTACCTCCCCCTACTTTACGTTGCTCACCATCAGAAGACCGAAGTCCTCGCTTTTTGATGACGGCGGGAGAATTCCGGCAACCTTTCCGCCGGATACTATTGCTATACGGTCACAGACGGATCTGAGTTCCTCGAGTTCGGAGGAAATCATGACGATCGTGACACCGCTTTCCCTGTTGAATGATCTGAGAGCATTGAGTACAAGAGCCTTTGCACCGACATCGATGCCCCGTGTCGGCTCGCTGACGAAGAGAAGCTTCGGCTCGAGTGCAAATGCCTTGCTCAGACATACCTTCTGCTGGTTTCCTCCGCTGAGCTGACGCGCCTTCTGCTTGGAGGACGTGCACTTTATCTTGAGTTCGTCGATGTATTTCTCGGTAACAGCCGTGATCGCCTTCTCGTCACGCCACTTCACGGCTCCTCCCAGGATTTTCTTCACGAAGCTGTTCTTGACCTGCATCGCAGTGAAGGCGATGTTCCACTCGAGGGATTCGTCGAGAAGAAGCCCCACTCCGCGTCTGTCCTCGCTGACGAAGGCCATCGATGCGTCAAGGCACCTGCGGGGGGAGTTGAGAGGAATCTCCTCTCCTTCGAAGACGACCTTTCCGCCGGCGTCGCAGAGCCCCATGATGCCGTTCGGAATTCCGAGTTTGCCCTGTCCTGCAAGTCCTCCGATTCCGAGGATCTCCCCCTTCTTCACTTCAAGGGATACATCCCTCACGAGTTCTCCGGGCATGTCGACCCAGAGATGTGAGATCGAAAGGACGGTTTCGCCGCTCGTCTCCTTCTTCACGCTTTCCGCCGCAGCTGTTTTCTCCCCGTCAGTGCCGCGTCCGACCATCCAGCGTGATATCTCGGGGACGCTGGTTTCGGAGGCTTTGACATCCTTCACGATGAGGCCGTCCCTCATTACGAGGACGTTGTCGCATACGGAGAGTATCTCCTGGAGACGGTGTGTTATGAAGATGACCGAGATTCCCTTTGCGGCAATTCCCCTTATGGATGAAAGAAGAGCCTCGGCCTCCTTTTCCGTAAGAACTGCGGTGGGTTCATCGAGGATGAGAATCTTCATGTTCTCCTTGCTCAGCTCCCTTGCTATCTCGGTAAACTGCTTGTGCCCGACAGGCATCTGGCTGATGACCATGCCGCTCTCGATGTGGACTCCCATCTTCTCGATGGCCTCTCCCGCTATCCTATCCATCTCCTTTCTGTCGAGCTGATTGAGTCTCTCACCGAATATGTTCGCAACGAATCCCTTCTTCTCGGGCTCCCTGTTGAGAACGATGTTCTCGGTTGCGGTGAAGCCGGGTATGAGGGAGAATTCCTGGTGGACCATGCCTATCCCGGCATTAAGGGCATCGAATGGCGTGTTGAAGTGTACAGCCCCGCCGTCGATCAGGATTTCGCCGCCGTAGCCGCCTGTCTCCCTTATCTCATCCATGCCGAAGAGAATCTTCATGAGTGTGCTCTTACCCGCACCGTTCTCTCCGACGAGGCCGAGCACCTGTCCTTTCTCCATGGTAAAGTTGATGTCGGAAAGGACCTTGTTTCCGAAGAAGTCCTTGCTGACGTTCCTTACCTCCAGTAAAGGAGCTTTATTATCCATAACAGTTACTCCATGTTTAAATTTTCAGACCGCGGGACGGAGAATCCCGCCGCCTGGAAATTCAAACGAGGAAGGCCTTGTCCGGGCCTTCCTCTCCAGTCTCCCGGAAGGGAGTCTTACATTGTCGTGTATGCCCACTCGGGAACTTCGACTTCCGTCGAATGCATGTACTTGTCGCCGTCCCTGCCCATGATGTATGTATCCTGGTATACGAGGAAGACGTTGTCGAGCTTGACGCCTGTGGAAGCGTTGGTGTAGTTGGCTCCGTTCCAGCTTGCGTTGGGTGAGTAGACCTTGTATGCAGCAGCGAGGTCATCCATGTCGAGAAGTTCGCTCTTTCCTGTGATGACGTTGTATGCATGTTCGGCAAGACCTGCGGAAACCGTGTAACCGTATGAGTAAGCCCATGTTCCGAATCTGCCGGCACCGCCTGCTTCTACGACTGCAGCTTCGACCTTTGCGAGAATCTTCTCGAAGTCGCCTGCTTCTTCAGTAAGGTCGAGTCCGAGTGCTCCGGGATATCCCATGAGAGGTGACGGAAGGTCAGCTTCGATGAAATATCCGCCGTATGTGAGAAGCTGCTTGAGCAGAGGCTCTGTGTGAGCGTCGTTCGTACAGAAGAATGCAGCCTTTGTGCCGTACTTCTCGATCCACTCGGGAACCTTCTCGAGAACGTAAGCCTGAGCACCAGCAACGCCTACGTCTGTTGTCGGGTCCGGAGCTGTCTCGAGGACGAACTTCATACCGAACATCTCACATGTCTTTCTCATGATTGCAACACGGCGTGACATTGTCTCGTAAGCCATATGTCTCGGGAACGAGATGTGTACGAATGTGTCGCATCCGAGCTCATGTGCTGTTCTGATGATGAGATATCCGCGTGATACGAAGTCGTTGTTTGCAACGAGGTCGGCAGCCTCTCCGATGATCGGAAGATCCTCATGTGACTCACCTGCGAAGCAGAGGATATCGGGTCTCTTCTCCTTGATCTGCTTGAAAGCTTCAGCAGTTCCGGGAACAGCCTGGTTGACGATGATCGCCTTCATGAGAGGATCGTCTGCGAGGTTTACGATTGTCTGGATTGTCGTCTCGAGCTCTTCTGTGAAGTTATCGGGATAGATAGCCAGTTTGACCATGTCTTCGCCGTACTTTGCCTGGAAGGCCTCGGCACCGCGGCGGTCGTCCTCACTCTGCGAAACAGATCCCGTTACGATTCCGATATGGAAGCTGTCAGCTGCAGATGAAGAAGCAGAAGAGGATTGAGCTTCCTTTGAACCTGCGGCGAAAAGCGAGAAAACAAGGCTTAGAACGATAAGAAAAGCGATGGTTTTTTTCATAATGTCTCTCCTACATTTTTTAAGTTAGTGTCGATTATTACACTCAAACTACAAAAAATAAATACTTTTTGTATAAAAATGCAGATTTTTGAATAAAATATCTCCATTTTGTTACCGGAATAACACTATCAATAGTAACACCCCTTATCTAAAGGCTATGTAGATAAGCAGTTATCGGAATGAAAACGACGTCAGTCACCCCGCCGTTTCCGTCCATATGAGGGTGATCGTCGTCGTTCTATGTATCGTTCGATGGAATCCGGGGCTCTTTGATTGTGTCTTTCCGCATTTGTCTCACTGAATCAAGGACATCCTCAGAGATGTTTTCAACCCCGCTTTCCATGTAATCTTCCCGGGCTTATCCTTCTTCTCGCATTAGCAGGCCGTGCACATAAATCTTTATGTTGCTCATATCACCATCCTGCTGTATGTTTTATTCAAGAGAGGGAACAGATGAAGAAGATATTATTAATTCCGATGATGGTATTGCTTGCCGCAGTGCTCATTATCTCATGTGAAGACAACAGGAACGACCTCGATAAAAGGAAATACAAAGTCGGCGATACAGGCCCTGCCGGAGGAATCATCTTCTACGTCAACCCGAACGCCAAAGCTGACAAGTGGACATATCTTGAGGTCGGTGAAAGCGATGTATCAGATCAGGGTTCGTATGAGTTAAAGTGGGGGGGCGACCGGTGAAAAATGCGGAACGGGGGAGAAAACCGGAGACGGCCTGGATAATACCAGAAAGCTTTCCGGAAAAGGTTCCTCATACCAGGCAGCCTCTGCTGTTTACGGCAAAGACCTTTATGGCAACAAATATAAAGACTGGTTCATTCCAAGCAAGGAAGAGATCAAACTTCTGTATGAGAGTATTAAAAGTGGTGAACTATATCCCGAATACTTCAGTCCGGGTTTTTACTGGTCAAGTTCCGAGTGCAGTGACAGCTCGGCGTGGAAAATAGAACTTTTGGGTCGCGATTCTTATGGAGAAGACCGTCGCACCTCTCTGTGCAGGGTAAGACCCGTCCGCAGATTCTGATTCTCTTGAGGCATTCCGCATAAGCCATAGAGGCATCCTTCTGTCAATTCCGCCGTATCGCCGTAATGAGCCGAAGACATGACGACGGAAGAATCGGAAAAGGGAGCAGAAGGAGGTCGATAATGAAGACGGCTGTGTCCGCCACAGTCCCCGTTTGGTGTTGTAACCTCTTATTCCATGTCGCGGCTGTGGGCGTCAAATGATGCCGTCAGGGCCTCGAGACCGTGGTCGCCGAGATAGAAATGGAGTGCCGCAGGTCCCCTCAGAAGATCGTAGTTCTCGGCCTTCGGAGGATTCTTTCCGCTTTCGCACCACTGTTTGAAGTCCGCCGATATGAACTCCTCGAGCCCCTTCTTGTATTTCACCGCAATTGCGTCTGCCGATGCGTAGTGGTCGTCACCGAGATCGGCCATGAGGAGAGACATGTTTTCAGCCTTGAATTTGACACGGCATGTAAAGTTCGAAACGACCTTCCTCTTTCCGTCCGGGCTTGTCCATACCGCCCCGCCGCAGAACTCCGTATCCCAGGGCTTGAAGCAGAAGACTTCGAGACCGCCCCACTCGCGCTTGTCTGCATCCTTGAGGAAATACTCCTCCCAGATTGATGAGAATATGAGGTCGAGGAAGTATATCATCGTCTTATTGAGCGGGAGGCCTTCCAGTGCAGTACGGACGGCGCTTATCGAACTGCGGTTCTCCTTACCGACACCGGACATGACGGCATAGACGAATGCATCGGCGATCTTCTTTCCTATCTCCCCTTCTCCGTCGAGGGCCTTCCTCAGCGCAACAGGGTCATCGAAAAGATAGTCGAAGCCTTTTTTGTCGATTATGTCCGTAACCTTGTCCGATATGTCCTCACAGATTTTCGAGTAGTCTGACATCTCCTTTACCGAGAGTCCGAGATCCTGCTGTTTTTCCATGAGAGCCTTCAGCTTTTCCGCCGCTTTTCTGTATTTTGTCAGATAGTCGTCCATTTTTTCCAATCCCTTATTCCTTTATGGAACTTTTTTCAACATAAAGCGGAAATGACGAAGGTGCAAGGGAATGTAATTATAGTCCGATATGAGTGCGGAATGTTCATAATCAGTGTTCTCTGTCGTTCTGTGCAATGGCCTCCGCCGAACTGTATATGCCGAAAGACCGGCAGTACCTTATCGGGATACCGAGGCTCTTCGCCGTCTCGATCACCTTGTAGAATGTCGGATGAGAGAGACATATCTTCGTCTGGAACCATAAGACATCGGTGTGCTTGAGGCTCTCCCTGTCGGGTGCCCTGTCTCCGTAGAATCTGACAGACGGCAGAAGTGAACGGACCTTGTTTATCCAGTCGGGATGTCCTCCGATGACGACAGTGTTCAGCTTCGTCTCGTATGGCCATGTGAAACTGCGGCTGTCCTCGTCCTCCATCTGTGAGTTGTCATTCCTGTTCTCGAAGATGAGTTCCCTCAGCGTATTGAGTTCCTCCTTCTCGTCCCTGTGTTCGGCCTTGAGACGTGCTATCTCCTTTCGGGCCTTCTCGAGTTCATCCTCTACGCCGCTCTGAAGCGCCGCCATCCTTTCCATTGCACGGGAGGCCGACTCGAGTTTTCTCCTGAGCTCATCTATGATACCTTCCTCGATCCTTCTGCCCTTTTCCTTCTCGTTTTCGGCCTCAGAGAGTTTCTCGCTCATCGATGAAAGCTCGTCCTTCACAGATCTCAGTTCACTCAGATTATCGACATAAGATTTCAGAAGATAGTCTTCGCTGTCTATCGTTCTGCGACTTGCATGATAGGAAGAGAGATAACTCTTCTCGGTTTCAAGGGTGAGCTCATCGCCGGCCAGAGTTCTTACCCTCTCCCTTTCAGGGAACGAATAGGTATAACGCGGCGGTACGGTATTCGATATGAAGAATATGAACTTCGCAGGACTCATAGTCGGCGCCATATACTCCTCATAGCCGACATCTTCCGGCTTCAATACAGGCCTGTAGAAGTTATCCGGAACATGGTACGCCTCCGGGAACTCCGGCTCCCAGTCAGACTTCCATTCAACCTCGGCCCACGGCAGAAGCCTTCCGGCATAAGCGAGTGCTGCCGTTGCAGCGGACATCAGCCAGACAAGGTCATCGTTCTTCAGGAGGAGAAAGAAGTAACCTGCAACCACCTTGTACGGATCGGCGACATCTATACTTTCGAACGCTTTTGAGTATCTGTTGCGGATGGCCGGATCCGAAAATAACCCTAAGGTATAATTGTCGTCATAGTTGCTGTAACTGAAGTTGTAGTCGGCTCTCTTCCTGTCCATCTCATCGAATTTCTCTATGAGAGCTTCCGATTCCCCCTTCTCCGGTCTATCTTTCGAGTCCAGCTCCTTCATCAGATAGTCAATATATTCATCCTGCGCATCAAGCTTGGCCTTCTGTTTCCCGAGAAGCTCCCTTCCTTCGAGATATGCATCGATGAGACGGAAGAAGAGGTCCCTGAATGATTCCTCAGCCTCGTTTTTCTCGCTTTCGGGAACAAGGGAGATCATGGAGTCGAGCGCCTCGCGTGCCGAGAAGCCGGTATCCCTTCCGGGGGGCTTATTATAGGCCGTCGTGACACTGTCGCAGATGACACTGTAGTTCCCCGATCCCCTTTTTTCCTTTCTGTACGATGTATAGTCGAGATTACGGAATGCAAGGATGTCGATAATGGAATCAACAGTTCCCGGAAGGTACAGCGGATGGTAGCATGTCATGAGATGCTTATCGACAAAATTATCGTAGACATCCTCATCGACATTGTCCTCGACGTAATCATTTCTGAGAATCCTTTCGAGGATGCCGAAGTTCTTCTGCTCCTTATCAGAGTAGTAGACAGCGTCGAGTATGAAATATGCCACGCCGTAAAGAAAATGGATTTCGATATCGAGCCTGTCCGGACTTATACTGTTGAGAACGGCGAGAGCGGCGCTTATTTCGGCCCAGTTCTTCGAGGGGTACTTCTCCCCGAAGCGTTCTTCGAGAACGGGAGCGAGGGCAGATGCGGCATGAATCTTGCGCATTGTACAGTCACGTGTGAATATCTCTCCCGTTTTCCGTCCGTACTCATCCGATGTGATCTCCCTCGTCCTTTTCCGGATGATCTCCTCTATACGGGATCTTTCATCTTCGTCTTTCTTCATCAATATCACCAGTTGTCATCATCTGTGTCGCCGCTGAACGAATAAGACACAAGCTCAAGACCGTGTTCTTCGAGGTAATCCTCGATGACGGATATCCCGCTTTCATCATCATATCCCTCGACGTAAGGTTCGTAGTAATCTTCTGCGTCGCCGCAGAAATCTCTGAAGTCGTCGTCAACTTCCTTCTCAAGTTCTCTGCGGTAGTAAGCGGCGATGCCGGAAGATGTGACGGAACCTTTATCTCCGAGATATTCCTCCATGTCATCTTCGACAATCTGACTGCCGAAAACCGAAATCTTCAGATCGAAGCGGTATCTGCAGTGCAGAGTGTAGTGTTTCTTCGACCTCCAGTCGGCCTTTCCGCTTATCCTGATATCGTGCTCTGCAGAGCAGAATTCCTCGAGAGCCTTTCTCTTCTCCTCCGTGAGGGATGAAAGATGTTCGTCCGAATATACGGCATTGAAGATTTCAACAAGGCTTGAGCTCACTCCCTTCTTAAGGGAGAGGGAGGCGATCTTTTCTTCCACCGGTTTGCCGTTGCGTCCGGCATCGAAGAGCAGTGCATACGAGAGAGCCTTCGAAAGAAGACTGTCGGCCTTCTTCTCAATAAGGTATGAGTAGACCTCCTTCGGATTCTCATATAATCCCTCGAATCCCCTTTCTGCGACAAGCTCGTCGAGAGCGTTGATTATTCTCTCTGTCTTCTTCATCTTCTTCCTCACTTCAGAGTGTCATATCTCTCCGGTGTCTTCTTCCACTCCGGTTCGACAACTCTTGTTTTCCCATCACTTCCTCTCACAACAGGAACCTCCGTCGTTATGTAACACGGGTACTGGAAGAGGTTGTAATGCCTCCACGTCATCTCCTCTCTTTCCTCTGATCCCGGGAAGGCCTTTTCGTCGAAGCCGACCAGAATACGGAATTTGTCGTCATCGAAAACGACGTCCTTAACTCTCCACGGCGCTGTAATGCCGATTGCATCTCCGCAGAGCTTTTTCATGTCATCGCTGTTCATGGGACTATCGTACAGGATTGAAGGCTTATCATCAAACGAAATCCAGAATTTTCGCCCTGTCCTTTATGATGATCCTGCGTCCCCGGCGTTCTATGATGCCCTCATCCTCGAAGAACCTGAGCTCGCGGAATAGAGTTGCGCGGCTTATGTTGAGGAACGACGAGAACTCCTCGAGGCTCCTGTACTCCACACCGTCGACAAGGGCCGCCGCAAGCCTCGATCTCGATGACGGCATCGAAAGCAGCGAGATGCGGCGTGTCAGGAACCGGAGCTTGGTATTCAGGAGCGTCGAATAGCACTCCGCAGCCTCCCCGGAGGAGAGTATCTTCTTCCTCAGTTTCTCCTTGGGATAGAGAAAGAGAGTGCTTTCCCTCCCGCACTCGAGCACTGTCGGAAGGTCCTCTTCCAGAAAAAGGTTCGCTATCCCGAAGATATCTCCGCTCTCAAGCTTCGAAAGCAGAAGTCTCTTCCCGTCAGATACCATAGAGTATACGAGGAGTGTGCCTTTAAGGACGAGGACGGCAGAGCGTGATGTGCCGTCCCTGTCGTCGACGAGAGAGCCCTTCGGGTATGTAATCCTTCTGCCCTCATCCTCCCCGACGCCGCAGATTGCAAATAGCCTGTTCATGGCTGACATACAGCAGTTTCCCCTTTTTCTCCGATACCGTCTCATATGAGACTGTTTTTCTTCCGGAGTTAGATTAGACTAACATATATGAAAAGGATTGTCATCGTATCTGGAACGCCGTCAAGCGGGAAGACAGCACTTCTTTCGCACCTTCTTCCCCTCTTCAGAGATAAGGGGGAGAAGGTATGTGCCGCAAAGATGGACACCGTCTACAGCAGCGACGGCAGGAAATTCGAAAACATGGGCTTTCCGTCCGTATCGGGGCTCTCGGGAGATATATGTCCCGACCACTTTCTCGTATCGAATCTGCCGGAACTCTGGCACTGGGGTGAAAGGAAGGAGGCGGATTATCTCTTCATAGAGAGTGCGGGCCTCTGTCACCGCTGCTCGCCTCTGACAGAGAAGGCCGTCGCCGTGACCGCACTCGATGTGACAGCAAACGCCTTTTCGCCCTCGCGCATGGGGCCGATGGTGCTCCAGGCCGACGTCATCGTGATGACGAAGTGCGATCTCATAAGCCAGGCCGAGAGGGAGATCCTCGCCTACCGCCTCGCATCCGTCAACAGGAATGCCAGAATAATCGCATTCGACGGCAGGGAGGGATACGGCGCCGAGAGGGTCCTTTCCTGCATTCTGTCTCTTGAACCGATAGAGTCCTACGAGAACGACATACTGCGCCACACGATGCCGAGCGGAGTCTGCTCCTACTGTGTCGGTGAAAGAAGAGTCGGTTCCGAGTTCCAGCTCGGTGTTGTCGGAAAGATGGACTTCGGGGAGGAAAAATGAAGGAGATAACAATACTTCCCGGCTTCGACAAAAGCGGAAAGAAGGAGAAATACGACAAGATAGTACTCAGAAGCGGAGAACTCTGGGCCGTCGTCGGTGAGACGGGGGCGGGAAAGAGCCGCTTCATCAAGGATATAGAGATGCTCGTTGCCGGTGACTCCGTCACAAAGAGGCATATTCTCGTGGACGGAAGGAGCCTCTCGGGTGACGAGAGGGAGCACACTTCAGATTCCCTCATATCTCACCTGGGACAGAGGATGAACTTCACGCTCGACCTGTCCGTCGGGGAGTTCCTGGCCCTCCACTTTCTCGCCGCGGGAAAGAAGGAGGAGGACACGGATGAGATAGCACGTAAGGCATCCCTTCTCTCGGGAGAGAGCTTCGGCCCGGATACAAGGCTCTCCCTCCTCTCGGGAGGACAGGCGAGAGCGCTGATGACAAGCGACACAGCATTCGTCTCCGACAGACCTGTCGTGCTTGTCGACGAGATAGAGAATGCGGGAATCGACAAGACGAAGGCCCTCGGGATGCTGCTCGGGCGCGGCAAGCTCGTTCTTCTCGTAACCCACGATCCTCATACGGCGCTTCTTGCCGGAAAGCGCATTGTCATAAAGAACGGCGGGGTCGAGAGTATTCTCGAAAGAAGCAGCGGCGAGGAGAAGCTCTTTCTTCTCCTTGATGAAGAATACAGAAGAAGAAACATCCTCATCAGAAGAATGAGGAACGGGGAGGCGCTCTGTGACTGAAGTTACACTCTACTGGAGCAACATATGCATACTCAACAGGATAGAACTCGAATACCTTGAAAGGATAAAGGCGGAGCTCGAAAAGGAGGACATCGCCCTCAGGATAACCCACTTCGGCCTCGGCTGCCCTTATCATATGTCGGACTATCTGAGAAGGGAGGGCTCTTCTCTTCCCGACATCTTCCTCTCGGCCGATCTCGAAGTCTTCGAAGACGACAGACTCTTCTCACGCTTCAGTGACGAGCTTATGGATATCTCGGGAATGATGGATGTGAAGATGGATTCGATAAGGAGAGAAAAGCTTCTTCCATACCTTGCCATCCCCCTTGTTCTATACTCGAAGGAAACGGGAAGCGCTTCGCTTCTGTCGCTTTCGTCCGATGACGGCTTCACGTTCGGGGGAATCGGAAACTCGGCAGCAAAGACAGTCGTCAAGACAATATGGAATCTCTACGGAAGGGAAAAGGCGGAGGAGGCGTTGAGAAAGGCCGCCGTCACAGCAATGCCGATAAACGCCTTCCAGAGAGTGAAGACGGGACAGAGCAGATGCGCTCTTGTACCTGCGGTATTCGCACTCTCGGATTTCTCGGCACACACATTCCTCCCCTCAGAGGGTTCCGTCCTCATCCCTTCATACGCCGCAGTCAGAAATACGATAACACCCTCCACGGCTGAAAAGGTGATATCCGCCCTCTTTTCCTCCTCCTTTCTCGACATGTATGAGGAAAGGGGGAAGATGCTGATATCCACAAGGGATAATCCCCGGTGGTTCACCGATCTCGGAGGAAGGACAATACTGCCTTCAGAGGAGTTCCTTTCGACTCTCAGGGGTGAGGATTTCTACGCCCTCTACCGCGCATCTCTCAATGCGTGATGCTCTCCATCCACTTCTTCTTCACCCAGATGCGGCTTACTATGGCGAGTCTCACGACCTCCTCTGCGGAGAGCGCGGCATAGACGAGATAGACGGGCAGGCGGAAAACTCTGCTCGTCAGCAGGGCCAGCGGCACTCCTATGCACCATGTACCGACAAAGTCGACGTACATACTCAGATCTGTTCTTCCGCCGGCTCTTATGATTCCCCCG
Organism: Lachnospiraceae bacterium; assembly: GCA_963610485.1. Classification (GTDB taxonomy): domain Bacteria; phylum Spirochaetota; class Spirochaetia; order Sphaerochaetales; family Sphaerochaetaceae; genus Ornithospirochaeta. Next base: position 8,352 of record CAVDOI010000006.1, on the reverse strand, counting down.
CCTATTATCATGTTGCTCACCTTCACGGGTGCATAGAATGCATAGACGAGAAGAAGAGCAGAGGCCAGGGACGAGACTGTGCTTTCGACCGAGTAGAGCGAAAGATAGGATCTTCTGACAAATATGAGGATGAGCGACAGTATCATACTGAAGAGCACGCCGTATCTCACGATTGTACGGCTGTGAGAGTACGCCCCGTCGTAATCCTTTCTCCCGAGGTCCTTTCCGACAAGTATTCCGGAAGCCTGGCTGAGGCCCGTGAGTGCTCCTATCATCAATGACTGCACGGGGCCCGTGAGGGAGTACGCCGCGGCGCTTTCACGCCCCAGGTGTCCGTAGACGGAGGCATATACGTTCTCCCCAAGTCCCCAGAAGAACTCGCAGAAGACAATCGGAAGGAAGATCCTGAAGAAGGCCTTCACATAATCGTCGCCCTTTTTCCCCTCCGCTCTCTTCATCATCTTCAATGACGGGATGATTACGAGAACGGCCGCCGTGTACTGACTGATGACTGTCGCCTCCGCCGCCCCTCCTACTCCTCTCCCGAGAGTAAATATGAAGAGGTAGTTGAGAGAGCTGTTGACGACAGCCGAGGCAAGGGATGCATACATGGGAAAAGACGCTCTCTCATGGGAGCGCAGGATTGTGGAGAAGATGAGAGTCGCAGCCTGTGCGGGAAAGCCGAGGCTCACTATGAAAAGATAGCGCGATGCCTCTCTGACAGTCTCCCCGTCATTGATGTAGAGTCCCATCACGGCCTTTGGAAGAAGGAGCGACGGGAGGAGGAAAAGAAGCGTAAGAAGAAACGAGAAGAGAGACGCAAGACGGAATGAGTGCGCCTCTCCCTCCCCGTCCCCCGCCCCGGCATACTGGCTCAGCATTATCCCGTATGCGGAGACGAGCGCGGCAAGAAGAATTGTGTAGAAAGAAGAAAACTTCCCCGCTATCCCCACAGCGGCAACGGATACCGTTCCGAGCTGTCCGACCATGAGCTGGTCGATGAGTGAGAACGATGACGAGAGGATGCTCTGCCCCGTAATGGGGAGAGCAGTCCTTATAAGCGTATTTCTGAATGTGTCCATACCACCCTCTGACAGCGGTATGTTACATCCCTCCTCTTTTCCCTGTCGATAACAATTGCGACTGAAAGAAGAAGTATAACGACCATCCTTTCCAGGCCCCTGAAGGTTCTGTAACAGGGGTATCTGTCAGACATAGCCCTCGGCGAGCATCGCACGCGACACCTTCATGAAGGATGCGATGTTCGCGCCGTCTATGAAGTTGTCCTTATCTGAATAGAGGGATGATGCTTCGCTTATGCTGCGGTAGATATTCTTCATGATATCCCTGAGCCTGTTATCGACCTCGTCCCTCGACCAGGAGAGTCTCATTCCGTTCTGGCTCATCTCCAGTCCCGATACTGCGACACCGCCTGCATTCGCGGCCTTTGCCGGAGCGACGAGAACGCCCGAGGAGACGAGAGTCTTTTCAGCCTCCGTCGAACAGGGCATGTTAGCTCCCTCCCCGACATATTTAACGCCGTTCTTCACGAGATTGAGGGCATCCTTCTCGAGAATTTCAAGCTGCGTCGCGCACGGAAATGCATAGTCCGCCTTTATGTCCCAGAGGGGGTTCGGTTCTCCTCCCTTACGCGGTATATAGACAGCTCCCGGGTACTTTTCGGCGTACTCCGAAATCCTTCCCCTGAGGACGTTCTTGAGCAACTTCACCCACTCGAGCTTCTCCCTGTCGATTCCCTTCTCGTCGTATATCATGCCGCTGCTGTCGGAGAGCGTGACGACCTTTCCACCGAGTTCGTTTATCTTCTCGACGGTATACTGTGCAACGTTACCCGACCCCGAGACAAGGGACACCGAACCTTCAATCCCCATTCCTCTGTCGGCAAGAACCGCCTCCGTAAGATACACCAGGCCGTAGCCTGTGGCCTCGGGCCTGATGAGAGAGCCCCCGAAGTCGAGTCCCTTTCCTGTAAAGGTTCCTGTGAATGAGTTCGTGATTCTCTTGTACTGACCGAAGAGATAGCCGATCTCCCTTCCTCCGACTCCTATGTCGCCTGCAGGCACATCGGTATCCGGCCCGATATGGCGGTAGAGCTCGGTGATGAAGGACTGGCAGAAGCGCATGACCTCACCTTCGCTCTTTCCCTTGGGATCGAAGTCGCTCCCGCCCTTTCCTCCTCCCATCGGGAGGGATGTAAGACAGTTCTTGAACACCTGCTCGAAAGCAAGGAACTTCATTATCGAAAGATTGACCGACGGATGAAACCTCAGCCCTCCCTTGTACGGGCCGATGGCGGAGGACATCTGCACCCTGTAGCCGCGGTTTATCTCAAGCCGCCCTTCGTCGTTCACCCACGGCACACGGAAGAGAACAGCGCGTTCGGGCTCCACCATCCTCTCGAGAACTCTGTTGTAGATTACATCGGGAAACCTTCCGATCACCTTGTCGATGGAAGAAAGGAAATTACGTACTGCACTCTGGAACTCGACCTCGCCGGGATTACAAGTCATAACCCGTTCCATTACTTTTTCGGTTACTGCATTCACTGTGGCCCTCCTGAAAACCGCTGTTTTTAGCTTTTTCTCAAAAAATAGGAGATATTCTGCGTTTTAGTCAATGCAATATTGAAAAACAGCCATCTGAGGACGTAACTTCACATCCCTTTTCAAAAGCTGCCGGATTGCGAAAAAATATGTATCCGAAAGATTATCGCCGTCATTCTGATGAAAATGGAAACTCACGGCCGGGAAGCTTTTCTCTTCGTCATTTCCCGCCGTATTTCATTTTTCCAGAAATCCGAGGCATCTTTTTCTGTAATCCGGCGCTTCGTCATAGACGGCATGGCCGTAGGACGACGGATAGATGTAGATTTCACAGCCCAGTGCGGAGGCGATCTCCCTCGAAGAGGCGGCCGTCACCACCCTGTCACCTTCGCATCCGATGACGAGAACGGGACATTTGATTTTTCCCAGCTCATCATACGAGTTGTAATCGAGACAGGATGAAGCAAGGATTATGAAGCGCTCCCACTCCTCTTCCGTTATCCCGCGGTTCGAGGCTATGAGGGACTCTCTGTAGAGCGAGAGTGTGCTTTCGGAGTAGACGGCGTCGACAAAGCTTTCGATGAGCCCCTCTTCGTCCCTCTCCTCCGCTTTTTTCAGCCATTCGGAGCCGACCGAGAGGAAGGTGTCGTTGGGACGCGAGAGTGTGGAGCCCAGGATAAGTTTTGATACAAGCTCGGGATGGTCGGATGCAAGATAGATGGCAATCATCCCGCCCTGCGAGGCCCCGAAGACGGCAGATGACGAGAGGCCGAGAGCCGACATGGCCGCTGCCGTATCTGAGGCCATCTCGCGGATAGTATATCCGCTTTCGATATTCTTCTTCCTGTCGAAGAGATAGACGGTGTACTCATCCTCAAACACGGAATAGGCTGCCTCCACGGCACCGGCAAGATTCATGTCGCTGTGAACCGAGAGCCCGGGGAGTATGACTAAAGTCTTCTCTCCCTTTCCGAATGAGATGTAATCCATTTCCCCGCCGTCGAACACGGCTGTCTTCACTCCCGCCACCTTTTCATCCTCCGTTTTCATACTTGCGCATCCCGTCAACACCATGATGACGAGAAGCAGAACAGGAACCGTTTTTCTCATGCGGATAACTTAATCCTGAAGGGAGGAATAATCAAGGTTTCCGGACGACACAATTGTCTTCTGGTAACAGAGTCTGAGCATTTGAAGATGTATCGTTAAATCTCAGCCCTTGACGCTTCCCGCCGTAAGACCTGAGACAAAGAATTTCTGCAGGAGGATGAATATGATCACGATGGGAATCAGAGAAAGCAGCGACATGGCAAAAACGTATCCCCACATCGTAAACTGATGCTGACCGAAGAAGCCGGTGATGGCAATCGGGAGAGTTCTGAGATTGTTATCATTGATTACCGTATTCGCCCACGGATATTCCTCCCATGCAGTCAGAAAGTTGAATATGGAGACACTTGCAATCGAAGTACTTGCAAGGGGAAGTGCTATCCTGAAGTAAGTGCCCGTAATACTCAGCCCGTCTATCTCCGCTGCATCAAGAATCTCCCTCGGGATCTTTTCCATGAAGCCCTTTATCATGAATGTCGAAAATGGAATGACCCATGCAACATAGAACGGAATAAGACCCCACAGTTTGTTGATCATGCCGAACTTGACTGCAAGTTCGAACTGCGGGACTATCATAGTCGTTCCCGGGATAATCATCGTGAGAATGATGAAGCCGAAAATCAGCTTCTTCCCGCGGAAGTTGAAGAGCCCTATGACGTAGGCCATGGCACTGCTGACGAGAGCTGCGGCGGCGACTGAAGAGAGTGATACGACAAGGCTGTTGAGAAAGTTGACTGCGAACTTGCTCTCCGAGAGGATATACCGGAAATTCTGAAGAGTGATCTTGTCGAGCGGAGGGAAAAACCTCGGTGGATACTCATACAATGCTCCGTTCGGCCTCAGTGCCGTTGAAATCATATACAGCATGGGGAGCAGACTTATAACGGAGAGAAGAATAAGGAAGAAGTATCTCAGAATCCTGGCCGTCAACACCTTCCGTTTTATCGATTTTGTCGTCATATCATTCGTCCTTTGCCTTCATCGCCTTGAACTGGAATATGGCAAGTATTCCGAGTGTGACCGCCGTAATGAAGGACAGCGCGGCGGAGTAACCGAAATCTCCGAGGCTGAATGCCTTGAAGTACATCCATGTAAGGATTGTGTCGGTCTGATGTACAGGATTACCTCCTGTCATCAGTTTTATTGAAGTGAATACATTGAATCCGCCGATTGTAAGCATGACCCAGGCGAAGAGAATTGTCGGAACGATTGAAGGAATCGTAATGTTCGTAAACTTCTTCCATGATGAACATCCGTCCATCTCGGCAGCTTCGTAAAGCTCCTGAGGAACCTGCTGGAGAGCTGCAAGAAAGACAACCATATTCCAGCCGACCCCCTTCCAGATGCCGAGAATCATAGCAACACTCAGTCCCGTCCATCGCTTATCAAGCCATGGTACATTGGCTTTCGTTATATGAAACACCTTGCAAAGCACATAATTCAGGAGTCCCTCCGTATTGAAGACGTAGCGGAAGACCAGGGATGCTATGACCCAGCTTGTAATTACCGGAAGATAGTTGAGTACCCTGAAGAATACACTCCCCTTCTTTATCCCGTTGAGGAGCCATGCCACAAGAAGCCCCAGCGCCATCTGAGCGGGCACTGTCACCATTGTATAGACAAGTGTATTCACGAAGACAACGTGGAAGATGTCGTCAGTAAATACGGTCTTGTAGTTACTGAAACCCGTGAACTTCTGATTGAAGAACGAGCTGAGATTCCAGTCGAAGAAGCTCATGACGAAGAGTTTTATAATCGGATAGATTGTGAAAAGAGAGAAAAGGACAAGCCCCGGGGCCATGAGGGCACCGAGCTCTCCCTTCTGTCTTATGGTCTTTACGTTCATTACCATACCTTCAAAGGAGCCCGGACGAACCGGGCTCGTATCGATTACTTCTTAAGAAGTGCGTCCATCTTGACTGCAAGCTCGTCCATTGCCGTCTTTGCTGATTTAGCACCGGAAACGACACTGTACATTGCAGCAGTAAGCTCGTTGTCGATTTCCGACCACGATGCGACTGTGGGTCTTGCCTTGGCTGTCTTGATGGCTTCAATGAAAGGAGCAAAGGACTGGGACTTGACTGTGTCCGTCTCGAGAGCCGCCTTGTTGACAGGTATCTGGCTGCACTTCGCCATCTCGACTTCGGCATACTCGCTTGTCATGAAGTCCATGAACTTCCATGCGGCATCCTTCCTGGCTGAAGTAAACATTGCAATGTCCTCACCGCCGAGAACGGAGACAGCTCCGCCGTCGCCTGCCGGAATATATGATGTGCCGTACTCGACATCCGGATATGCACCGTCAAGCTCTGCAATCTTCCACGGACCCTCGAGCATCATTGCATAACGGTATGTTCCGAAACCGTCTGTCATCGGGATATCTCCGGAGTTGAAGCCTGTGAGAGCGCCTTCCTGTGCGAGAAGAGCAAACGTCTCCACAGCCTTGACTGTTGCTTCCGAGTTGATGTATCCGGATGCAACCGTCTGTTCATCATTCGTGAGAGAACCTCCGAAAGACCAGATGAACGGGCAGATGTTCCATCCGGCAAGAGCGGGTTCATTCCATCCCCAGACCTGCTGGCCGTTGGCATTTGTGCCGGCAATCTTTCTGACTGCAGCAACCCATTCATCCATCGTCGAAGGCACCTCGACGCCGGCATCCTTGAGCATTTTCACGTTATAGAATAAGATTTTCGAGTTGGTGTTGAGGGCCAGGCCGTAATAATGGCCCTGGATGTAAGCTGTAGACATAGCACTGTCAAGAAGCTCATCCTTTTTAGCCTCGAAACCTTCGATTTCCTCGTCCAGTGCAACCAGGATTCCCATCTGCTGGAATTCCGGAAGCCAGGCAATGTCACAGCGTGCTACATCCGGAAGACTGTTACTGTTTGCACTGATGAGGATCTTATCATGCAGATCAGCCCACTCGTGAGGAACAGCATTGACCTTTATTCCGGGATTCTGTCTCTCGAACTCGGGAATTAGAACTTCAGTGAGAGTCTTGTTCTCGGCGGATTCTGCGCTGTAATGGTGCCAGAAGTTGATTGTGACAACATCACTGGCTTTTTCTGATGCCGCATTAGCAAATGCAGCAGATACGGTGATTGCAATGATCAAAAGACAAATCGCAGCTTTTTTCATTTCATCATCCTCCTTTTAAATATCACAAAAGATTTTGCGTCCAGCTTCAACGAAGTGGTTGTGCAATAATCTTCTTTTCTCCTGTCGGACGGTAAGACTGCTTCGAAAGACTCCAGATAAGGCAGAGAGAGACTCTGCACAGAGACCGAGGCATTCATCGCGAGAATGAAATCACCGTTTCTGAGGACGAAAGACCTCTTTTCATCTGATTTATAAAGTACTTCCATCCTGCAGTTTGAAAGACCGGGGCCGGATTTCCTGAAAGAGACCATATCTTTAAAGAATGCAAGAAGCCCCCTGTCCTGGTCTTCCCCCCAGAGCATGCCGCGCCTGCAGTCCGGATCGTTTCCGCCTGTCAGACCGGCTTCATCTCCGTAATATATGCATGGTGAACCGGGAAGGAAGAAAGCAAGTGCAGCGGCACAGCGGAGCATACTTCTGTCTTCTCCCAGTACAGTGAAGATTCTCTCAGTGTCATGACTGTCCAGAAGGTTCAGGTTAACCCTGTTGACCTGGTCCGGATACTTGAGATACATCTCGCCGAGAGCACACAGGAAGAAATCCACGGAACTTTTCCCCTGACAGAATGATATTACGGCATCTCTGAAAAGATAGTTCATCACACCGTCGAGAAGGAGTCCGTCTCCGGCAAGGGAATAGCCGTCCCCCCAGGTCTCTCCGAGAAGCAACGCATCCGGAAATTCGGCCTTTATCGTGTTTCTCGCCCTTACCCACAGCGAAGAGGCAACTTCATCCGCGACGTCAAGTCTCCATCCGTCGATTCCGTATTCACGGAGCCAGTGGAGCATTACGCCGATGATATATGTCTGGACCTCTTCATTCGAGGTATCAAGTTTCGGCATCGGTGCATAATCACCTACGCACTCATAATTGAGAGGATTCTCTGAAAGCGGAAATGAATGCGGATAGAACCAGTCTTTATACCTCGAATTCTCTCCCTTCTCCTTCAGGTCCCTGAATGCAAAGAAACTCCGGCCCGTATGGTTGAAGACTCCGTCCAGAACAATCCTGATTCCTCTACTGTGAAGGGAGGTAACAAGTCTTCTGAAATCTTCACATGTTCCGAAATCGGGATCAATCTGGAGGTAGTCTGTTGTCGCGTATTTATGATTGAACTCGGCTTTGAATACAGGATTGAGATAGACAACGTTGATACCGAGGGAAGACAGATAGTCGATTCTGTCGGTTATTCCCCTGAGTGTCCCACCGAATCTTTCATCAGGACCTTCGGGAACGGTTGCCCATGGAACGAGGCAGTCATCAGTCTGGGCATTGTCTCCCCTGTAGAATCTGTCGGGAAAGATCTGATACCAGACAGCGCCACAGGCCCAGCCGGGAACAGTCACATAATCACGTCTGCCGGTACAGAGGAAATTGAACTCGTCTCCGTCACGGAATACGCCCTGGACTCCCTTGTTCGCCAGATAAGCCTTCGTTCCTTCCGAATCAACGACGACAAAATATAGTAAACGACATAAATAATTGTGCTTAACTTTTATTAGTTTTCCTGTTACAA
>CAVDOI010000005.1:0-43397 GCA_963610485.1 Lachnospiraceae bacterium | reverse complement strand
CCTGCACACACATTCAAGGGTCAGAAGATGGCTGGTCACATGGGAAACGAGAAGGTTACAGTTCAGAATCTTAAGCTCGTTGCAGTAGATAGTGAAATGCAGGTCATCATGGTCAAGGGTGCCATCCCCGGACCCACAGACAGCACAGTAGTCATCAGAAAGGCAGTAAAGAAGTAAGGCAGGTATAGTATGGAACAGAAACTCTTTTCTACAGCCGGCAAGGAAGTTGGAACCGTTCAGTTAAACGAGAACGTTTTCGGAGTAGTTGTATCGACAGGATCAATCTACCATGCCGTCAGAAACGAAGCAGCTAACCGCCGTGTCGGAACTGCATGCACAAAGACCAGAGCTGAGGTCAATTACAGCAATACCAAGCCTTACAAGCAGAAGGGAACAGGCAATGCCCGCAGAGGTGACAAGAAGTCTCCTATCACTGTCGGCGGCGGCACGATCTTCGGACCCAAGCCGCGTGATTACTCCTATTCTCTTCCCAAGAAGGTCAAGAGACTCGCAATGAAGAGTCTTCTCACACTTGCTGTTGAAGAAGAAAGACTAGTTGTTGTCGAAGATTTCACTAGCGAAAACGGTAAGACAAAGGATATGGCTGCCATCATGTCTGCTTTCCAGACAGTCGGACAGAGAACAGTCCTTGTCATGAAAGATGATGATGCCATGCTCAGACGCGCTGCAAGGAACATTCCCTATCTTCATGTTCTTGCATACGACAAGCTTTCCGCAAAGGAACTCCTCTACGGAAGGAAGGTTATCGTACTCGAGTCTGCAGTATCCAATCTCAACGATTTCTACGGTGAAAACTAAGGAGAAAGCGAAATGAGAGCAGATAGAGTTATCATTGAACCAGTATTAAGTGAAAAGTCGAACCTCGCTCGCGAGAGTGAGTGCAAGAAGTATACATTCAAGGTTGATCCCCAGGCTAACAAGTATGAAATCATGAAGGCCGTCAAGGAACTCTTCGGCGTTGAGTGCACAGCTTGCAACGTGATGAATGTCGGCGGCAAGCCGAAGTTCTCCAGAGGTAAGGGTGGTTACATCAAGGGATACACCTCATCCTGGAAGAAGGCAATCGTTACATTGGCCAAGGGTCAGTCCATCGGGGCTATCGAAGGCTAAGGGAGATAAAGGAATATGGCATTAAAGACTTACAAACCAAATACTCCTGGTCTCCGCCAGAAGACAACACTCGTCAAGAGTGAGGTCACAGCACAGAAGCCTGAGAAGTCCCTCACAGTAAGCCTGCATCAGAACTCTGGTCGCGACAGCTTCGGACGTATCAGCGTTCGCAGACGCGGCGGCGGAGCCAAGAGGGCTTACAGAATCATCGATTTCAAGCGCAACAAGTATGGTGTGCCCGGAACAGTGAAGACAATCGAATACGATCCCAATAGATCTGTCCTCATCGCTCTGGTTGCCTATGCTGACGGTGAGAAGCGCTATATTTTAGCACCTAAGGGGCTTACAGTCGGGACACAGGTCGTATCCGGACCCAATGCACCTCTTACTACAGGAAACGCTCTTCCTCTGAAGAACATTCCCCTCGGACTTGCAGTCCACAACGTCGAGCTCAACTACGGCCGCGGCGGACAGCTTGTCAGGAGCGCTGGCCTGAGTGCTACAGTCATCGCTAAGGAAGGCGACTATGTTACTCTTCGTTTACCTTCCGGTGAGATGAGGATGGTGTTCGGCGAATGCTATGCCACACTCGGTGTTCTCGGAAACGAGGACCACATGAACGTATCCCTCGGAAAGGCGGGTGCTTCCAGACATCTCGGAAGAAGACCCAAGGTCAGAGGTGTCGTCATGAACCCTGTCGATCATCCGCATGGTGGTGGTGAGGGTAAGACTGCTGCAGGTAGAAATCCATGTACGCCGTGGGGTAAGCCTGCTAAGGGTGGCAAGACTCGTTCGAAGAAGAAGCCTTCCAATGCATTCATTGTCAAGAAGCGCAAGTAGGAGTAGAAGAAATGTCAAGATCAATCAAAAAAGGTCCATTTATTGAAGCTAAGCTCTTGAAAAGGGTAGATGCAGCAAACCAGGCTAACCAGAAGCCGATGATCAAGACCTACTCACGTAGTTCGACAATCATCCCCGAGATGGTCGGCTTCACAATCAGCGTGTATAACGGCAAGACATGGGTTCCCGTCTACGTCACGGAAAACCTCGTCGGACACAAGCTGGGTGAGTTTGCACCTACACGTATTTTCCGCGGGCACGCATCTGATAAGAAGGTTAAATAAGGTTAGATTATGGAAACTAAGAAAGGTTATAAAGCAGTTGCCAAATATTTGATGGTTTCTCCTTCGAAGGTCCGCCCGGTGGCAGATCTTGTCAGGGGCAAGGGATATGTTGAAGCAGTAGCCATCCTCGAAGCAATGCCTCAGAAGGGTTCAGACCTTATTCTGAAAGTTCTCAAGTCCGCAGGTGCTAACGCTTTGTCTCAGAACAAGAAGCTCGATGAAGATTCCCTCTTCGTCGCAGAGCTCAGAGTCAATGACGGTCCTAGACTTAAGAGAGTATGGGCTCGATCTCACGGAAAGCGTGACATCCTTCTCAGAAGAATGTCTCATATCACCGTCGTCGTAGACGAGAAAGCAAAGGTAGGCAGATAATGGGCCAGAAAGTAAATCCAATCGGACTCAGACTCGGTGTTAACAAAACATGGCAGTCAAAGTGGTATGTTGATCCCAGGGAGTATGCAGACACACTCCACGAAGATCTTGTACTCAGAAAGGCATTGCTTGCTTGTCCTGAGGTCGCAGGTGCAGAGATCAGCGAAGTCGAAATCATCCGTAAGCCGCAGCGTGTCACCATGGTCATCGCTACAGCACGCCCGGGCGTCATCATCGGTGCAAAGGGTGCCAACGTAGAGAAGATTGCGGAGAAGATGCAGAAGCTTACCGAGAAGAAGGTTCAGATCAAGATCAAGGAAATCAAGAAGTCGGAATGTGATGCACAGCTCATCGCTCAGAACATCGCACGCCAGCTTGAAGGCCGCGGAGCATACCGCAGAGCCATGAAGAACGCCATCAGCAGAGCTATGACAGGTGGTGTCCAGGGTATCAAGATCAAGTGTTCCGGACGTCTCGGCGGTGCTGAAATCGCAAGAAACGAGCAGATGAAGGAAGGAAGAGTTCCTCTCCATACACTTCGTTCCGATATCGACTACGGCTTTGCTACAGCCAACACTTCCTTCGGAGCCATCGGCGTCAAGGTATGGGTTTTCAACGGTGAAATCTATCACGGCGTGAAGAATGACGAAGAAGCAGTCGCAGCAGTAGGCAAGAAGGCTGAAGAGAACAGAGGTTAAAAGATGCTTAGTCCAAAGAGAATTAAATACAGAAAAAAGCAGCGCGGAACAAGAGACGCAGTTGCACACAAGGGAAATCAGATTTCCTTCGGTGAGTATGGTCTCATGGCTCTCGAGCCATATTGGATTACGAACCGTCAGATCGAGGCTGCCCGTGTCGCAATGACACGTCACGTCAAGCGTGGCGGTAAGGTCTGGATCCGCATCTTCCCCGATATGCCGTATACAAAGAAGCCGGCTGAGACAAGACAGGGTAACGGTAAGGGTGCACCGGAAGGCTGGGTTGCAGTCGTAAAGACTGGTGCAATCATGTTCGAAATGGGCGGAATCGACGAGGAGCTTGCAAGAGAGGCTCTCACACTCGCTGCTTCCAAGCTTCCAATCAAGACAAAGTTCGTGTCTCGTGTAAATCAGGAGTAAACAATGAAGAGTTACAAAGATCTCAGTTATAACGAGCTTGTCGCCGAGAGGGATAAGCTCAGGAAGGAACTCGTGAACCTCAGAATGCAGAAGGTTCTGGGACATCTGGACAACCCCATGTCAATCGGTTCCACCAAGAAGAATATCGCTCGTCTTAATACAAGAATCCATGCCGCAGACATCGGGCTTGAGAAGAAAGACAAATAAGAGAGGCACGTAAATGGAAGCACAGAAGAAAGTTATGACAGGCATAGTCAAGTCTGACAAGATGGACAAGACTATTGTTGTTGAGGTTTCTGACAGAACCCTCCACCCACTGTACAAGAAGTACGTGATCTCGACCAAGAAGTTCAAGGCTCACGACGAGAAGAATGATGCCCATACCGGTGATACGGTCCGCATCATGGAATGTCGCCACCTGTCCAAGGACAAGTGCTGGAGACTCGTTGAAGTCGTCGAGAGAGCTCGCTAAAGGAGAAGAGTCATGGTACAGATGCAGACTTATTTGAACGTAGCGGACAACAGTGGTGCAAAGCGCGTGCAGTGCATCAAGGTTCTCGGCGGCAGCCACAGATATGTCGCTGGTGTCGGTGACATCATCGTTGTTGCAGTCAAGGATGCCCTCCCCAACGGCGCCATCAAGAAGGGTGACGTTCTCAAGGCGGTGGTCGTCCGCACAAAGAAGGAATACCGCAGACCTGACGGTACATACATCAGGTTCGATGACAATGCATGTGTTGTCATTGATGCCAACAATAACCCCCGCGGAAAGAGAATCTTCGGGCCGGTCGCAAGAGAACTCAGAGACGGCTACATGAAGATTGTCTCGCTCGCTCCGGAAGTGTTGTAGGAGAAGAAAATGAGACTGAAGAAAGATGACACAGTCAAGATCTTGAACGGTAAGGACAAAGGTCGTACCGGAAAGATTGTCAAGGTTGACCCGGTTAACGAAAGGGTCATCGTCCAGGGTGCCAACATGGTCAAGAAGACCATGAAAAAGAAGAATGCTCAGGATAAGGGCGGCATCATGGAAGTTGAAGCTCCGATTGCGGCTTCGAACGTTGCGCTTGTTTCGAAGGGCGGCGTAAGCAAGGTCGGATACAAGATGGAAAACGGAAAGAAAGTTCGTTATGCCAAGAAGACAGGAGAGGCACTCTGATGGCTGAGAAGTTTGTACCTAATTTCAAGACGAAGTACATTAACGAGGTTGTTCCTGCTCTGCAGAAGGAATTTTCATTCAAGACTCCGATGCAGATTCCGAAGCTCGAGAAGATCACGGTCTCCGTCGGCGTCGGTGAAGCAACAACGAACAAGAAGCTTCTCGATGCTGCAGTCAAGGAACTCGAGCAGATTACAGGACAGCACGTTGTCAAGACAAAAGCCAGGAAGTCCATCGCCAACTTCAAGGTCAGAGAAGGCCAGGAGATCGGCGCAATGGTCACGCTCCGCGGCGACAACATGTGGTATTTCCTCGAACGCCTCATCTGTATCGCTCTTCCCCGTGTCAAGGACTTCAAGGGTGTCAATCCCAACGCATTTGACGGTCACGGAAACTATTCCCTCGGTATTACCGAACAGATTATTTTCCCTGAAATCGACTTCGACAAGATCGAGAGAGTCAGCGGTCTGAATGTGGCTATCGTCACAACAGCCCAGAACGACGAGCAGGGTTATGCCCTCCTCAAGTATCTCGGCATGCCGTTTGCTAAGTAAGGAGTGCCCCTATGGCTAAAAAGTCTTTAATCGTAAAGTGCAACAGAGAACCCAAGTTCTCAACAAGAAGCTATAATCGTTGTAGAATCTGCGGTCGTCCCAGGGGCTATATGCGCCAGTTCGATATGTGCAGATGTTGCTTTAGAAAGCTCGCAAGCGAAGGCCAGATTCCTGGCGTAACAAAGTCAAGCTGGTAGGAGATAAGAAAATGGCAGTTAGTGATCCAATTGCAGATATGCTGACTAAGATCAGAAATGCTAGTCAGGCAGGGCATGAGAAAGTAGATGTATCCGCTTCCAATCTTAAGCTCCAGATTATAAAGATTCTTAAGAACGAAGGATTCATCAAGAATTTCAAGAAGGTAACCAAGGACGACATCACATTCATCAGAGTCTTCCTCAAGTATGAAGATGACGAGACTCCGGTTATCCACGGTATCAATCGTGTATCTACTCCTGGCCGCCGTGTTTACTGCGGTTATAAGGATATCCCGAGTGTCTACAACGGCATCGGCGTCGTAGTCGTATCATCATCGACAGGTGTCATCACAGGCAAGAAGGCCAGAGAAGCACGTGTCGGCGGCGAAGTGCTCTGCACAATCTGGTAATGGGGAGGATAGAATATGTCTAGAATCGGTAAATTACCAATTGCAGTTCCGCAGGGTGTTACAGTTACAGTTCTTGACGGCGTCGTGACGGTCAAGGGACCCAAGGGAACCCTTTCACAGGCAGTCAGACCCGAGATAACAGTAGATGTCAGGGACAATGAAGTAGTTGTGACGAGAGCCAACGACGAAAAGGTAGTAAGGGGCTATCACGGCCTTTACCGCCAGCTCGTCAACAACATGATCGTCGGTGTCAGCCAGGGCTACAGCAAGACGCTTCTCATCAACGGTGTCGGTTTCAAGGCTGAAGCAGGCAAGGGGTTCATCACCCTCTCGCTCGGCTATTCGACACAGATCGAGTTCATGATTCCCCAGGATGTCACGATCACGGTCGAAGGTGCCAACAAGCTCATCGTCTCCGGCATCAGCAAGGAGAGAGTGGGGCAGGTTGCAGCTGAAATCAGATCCCTCAGAGGTCCGGAGCCTTACAAGGGCAAGGGCATCAAGTACGAAACCGAGAATATCCGCCGCAAGGTCGGTAAGTCCGGTGGTAAGAAATAAGGTGGCTTAGTATGAACAGAATGATCGATAAAGCAAGAAAACATGCCAGAAGAAAGACACACATCAGAAAGTCTATCTCCGGTACTGCTCTCAGACCGAGAATGACTGTATCGAGAAGCAACCAGCACATGTATGTGCAGGTCATCGACGACACAGTCGGTCATACACTGGCTTCCGCTTCTACTCTTGAGGCAGAGTTCAAGGCTCTCAGAAATACAGTCGCCGATGCAGAGAAGCTCGGAGAGGCTGTCGGCAAGAGATGTCTCGAGAAGGGTATCAAGACAGTTGTCTTCGATAGAAACGGCTATCTCTACCACGGCATCGTGAAGAGCATCGCAGACGGCGCAAGAAAGGCCGGACTGGAGTTCTAAGGGGTTACTGTATGGAAAGATCAAGAGAAAGAGAAAAAGAAAACAAGCAGCCGGAAGGCTACGTAGAGAAGCTTGTCAAGCTTAACCGTGTAACGAAGGTCGTCAAGGGTGGTAAGAGATTCTCATTCGCGGCACTCGTTGTAGTCGGTTACGGCGACGGCAGAGTAGGCTACGGCTTCGGAAAGGCCAACGACGTCACGGACGCAATCAGAAAGGCTACCGAGAAGGCTAAGGCTTCCATCATCAAGGTTCCTGTAAAGGGTACAACCATCCCTCACGACATCGTGGGCAACTTCAAGAGTGCATCGGTTCTCCTGAAGCCGGCTGTTCCCGGAACAGGTGTCATTGCAGGTGGTGCAGTCCGTCTCGTATGTGACGCAGCCGGTATCAAGGACATCATTTCCAAGTCTCTCGGCTCAAGAAATGGTATCAACACTGTAAAGGCTACCTTCGACGCTTTCGAGCACATCTACAATGCTGCAGATGTTGCAAAGAACAGAGGTAAGACTCTTAAGGAAATGTGGGGTTAATCATGGCACAGATTAAGATTACACTTGTAAAGGGCGTGGCAGGGACGCTTCCTGTCCAGAGAAAGACCGTCAAGGCTCTCGGACTGGGTAAGATCAACTCTTCTGTCGTACGCGAAGATAATCCTGTAAACCGTGGCATGGTCCGCACAGTCGCACACCTTGTAAAGGTTGAGGAGATTTAACCATGGCAGAGATCATTAAGCCATATGGCGCAACAAAGGCAAAGACTATCGTCGGCCGCGGTGCATCCAGCAAGGGCAGAGCCTGCGGACGCGGACACGACGGACAGAACAGCCGTTCCGGCGGTGGTGTAAGACTCGGCTTCGAGGGCGGTCAGATGCCTCTCTACAGACGTGTCGCAAGACGCGGATTCTCCAACTACCCGTTCAAGGTTGAAGCTCAGGCTGTCTCTCTCTCCACACTCGACGCAGTCTTCGAAGAAGGCGCTGTCGTAAGTGCAGAGACGCTGCGCGAGAGCGGAGTCATCAAGGGCAAGGAAACGGTCGCCAAGATTCTCGCTTCCGGAGAGGTCACCAAGGCTCTCACAGTCGAAGGTGTCGCACTTTCCAAGAAGGCAGCTGAGAAGATCGAGGCAGCTGGTGGAAAAGTAGTCGTTAAATAAAGAGGGAATTTATGGCAAACACACTGGTAGATATGTTCAGAATGAAGGATATCAAGAAGAAGATCCTGATCACATTCGGTCTTCTGATTGTTACGAGAATCGGGGCTTACCTCCCGATTCCCGGAATCAACCCCAGCGTCATCTACGATGCATACAGGGCAAGTTCCTCCAACATTACTGAATACTTAAACTTCTTCTCCGGTGGTGCCTTCTCCAATTTCTCGATATTCATGCTCGGGGTTATGCCGTACATCAGCACTGAAATCATCTTTCAGCTGCTGATGCTCGTCGTCCCGTCACTCAAGAAGTTGGCTGAAGACCCGCAGGGACAAAAGAAGATTCAGCAGTATACCCGCTACGCAACAGTCGTTGTATGTATTATCCAGTCACTCGCTGCAGCAGCTTATGCACAGTCGCTCGGAAGCGCAGCTCTTTCCGTATCGGTAGGGCTCTTCTATCCGATTGCAATCATCAGCTGTACGACAGGCTCCATGCTCTGTGTATGGATCGGTGAGAAGATAACGGACTACGGTGTCGGTAACGGTATATCGCTTCTTATCTTCGCTGGTATCGTTGCAAGAATTCCTAATGCTTTCTACACAATGGTGACAGGTATCATCGACGGTACAATCAACTGGATATCCCTTGTAGTAGTTATCATAATGTTCTTCTTTGTTGTCGCCCTCGTCGTTTACGAAGAACAGGGCACAAGAAAGATTCCTGTAACATATGCAAAACGTGTTGTCGGAAGAAAGATGTACGGCTCCCAGAGCACATACATCCCGTTCAAGATCAACCCCTCGGGCGTTATTCCTGTAATCTTCGCGTCGACACTGTTGCAGATCCCCCTCATGCTGGGCAATACAAATATTGGCTGGATGAAGGCTGTAGCAAATTTCTTAGATCCGCAGAAGGCCCCTTATCTAATCATCTACACCCTGCTGATTATAGGCTTTGCATTTTTCTATACCCAGGTCAGTCTGAACCCGATCGAGATGGCGAAGAACATCAGAGACAACGGCGGTTCCATCCCGGGAATCAGAAATGAGAAACTCGAAGAGTATCTCACGAAGGTTCTCAACAGAATCGTCCTCCCCGGTGCTATCTTCCTCGCTTTCATCGCTCTGATTCCTACCCTGGTTCAGTTGATCTTCGGTCTTCCGAGTTCTGTCGCCATGCTGTTCGGCGGAACATCGCTCATCATCCTCGTCGGAGTCGACCTCGACACAATGAGACAGCTTGACGGTATGATGAAGATGCACCACCACGACGGCTTCGTGGAGTCAAGAAGAAGAAAGTCGAAGAAAATCTAAAGGAGCTGTTTACTATGAAAGTAAGAGCAAGTGTCAAACCAATTTGTGACAAGTGTAAAGTTATCAGACGTGCCGGTGTCGTCCGCATCGTATGCGACAATCCGAAGCACAAGCAGAGACAGAAATAATTAGGAGGCCAAGATGGCACGTATAGCAGGTGTTGACTTACCGAACAAGGCAGTCAAGATCGCCCTGACATATATCTACGGAATCGGAAACAAGTCCGCTATGGATATCTGTCAGAAGACAAACATTAATCCGGATGTAAGAATCAATACACTCTCCCCCGATGAGATTGCAACTCTCAGAAACATCCTCGAGGAAGAGTACAAAATCGAAGGACATCTCAGAACAGAAGTCGCTCTCAACATCAAGAGACTGATGGACATCGGATGCTACAGGGGCCTTCGCCACAGAAAGAGTCTTCCCGTCAGAGGTCAGAGGACCAAGACCAACGCCCGCACAAGAAAGGGCAAGAAGAAGACTGTCGCCGGAAAGAAGAAATAAGGGGAAGTAAGGTAATATGGCTACTGCAAAGAAAAAAGTTAAGAAGACCGTCCTGGAAGGCAACGTTTACGTCCAGGCTACGTTCAACAACACAATCATTACTTTTACTGATCTTGCCGGAAACGCACTCAGCTGGGCTTCTGCTGGCGGACTCGGATTCAGGGGCGCTAAAAAGTCCACTCCCTACGCTGCACAGACAACATGTGAGACAGCAGGCAAGAAGGCTATGGACTTCGGCCTCAGGGAAGTGAACGTTTTCGTAAAGGGACCCGGTGTGGGACGTGAAAGCGCCATCAG
Organism: Lachnospiraceae bacterium; assembly: GCA_963610485.1. GTDB lineage: Bacteria > Spirochaetota > Spirochaetia > Sphaerochaetales > Sphaerochaetaceae > Ornithospirochaeta. Next base: position 33,134 of record CAVDOI010000005.1, on the reverse strand, counting down.
AACACTCGGCGTTCTCGGACTCAAGGTTCGTTCTATCAGAGACGTTACCCCGATTCCGCACAACGGTTGTCGTCCTCGTAAGTCACGCCGTGTCTGACGAGTATCTGCGGGGGTGATTCCCCCGCAGCACAGCTGCTCAGCAGCATAAAAATAGGAGTAACCATGGCAAGAAAAAATCTTCTTAAAGGTTTCAAGAGACCTTCGGGAATTACCTCTGAAAACACAGTAAGCACAAACGACTATGGTCAGTTCGTCGCATATCCTTTCGAGAGGGGATTCGGAACAACGGTCGGCAATACACTGCGCCGTGTTCTTCTCTCATCGATCCAGGGCTATGCCGTATCTGCCATCCGTTTCACTACTTTCAAGGGCGAGGGCGGGATCAAGACTCCCCACATCGTAACTTCAGAGTTCGAGCCACTTCCTGGAGTCAGCGAAGATATTCCTGACATCATCGCAGCAATCAAGAAGCTGAACATCGGAATGCCCGAGGAGTGTGAAGGCACAATCCTCACAATCCAGTGCAAGGGACCCGGAGTCATCACAGGAGCTGATTTCGAACGCGATCAGGTGACTGTTACGAACAAGGACCTTCCGATCATGACGATGATGCCGGACTGCGACCTCGAGATGGAAGTCCAGATCGACCTCGGACGCGGTTATGTTCCTTCAGAGCAGAACGAGAAGTATTCCGAAGAGCCGGGCACAATAGCAATCGATGCATTCTATTCTCCGATAAAGAGAGTCAAGTATACCATCGAGCCGTGCAGAGTCGGTGAGAGAATCGACTACGAGAAGCTCATCCTCGACGTCTACACAGACGGAACGATCACTCCGGAGAACGCACTCGGAGAGGCTGCGAAGATCATCAAGGAACACTTCACGATCTTCATCAACTTCGACGAAGACAAGATCTGTACGACGGAAGAGGTTGACGAGGAAGAGGAAAAGGTCAAGAAACTTCTTGATACTCCTGTCGAGGAGCTGGAGCTCACCGTACGTTCCTCCAACTGTCTCAAGAATGCAGGCATCAAGACTATCGGCGACCTTGCCAAGAAGACCGAGGACGAGATCACAAAGACGAGAAACTTCGGCAAGAAGTCTCTCTCAGAGATCAAGGACAAGCTCAAGGAATGGGGCCTCACACTGGGAATGACGGACTTCAGTGTCTTAAAGAATTCAATTAAAGTTCCAGAGAATAAGGAAGAAGAAAATGAAGCATAGGATTGGTTTTAACGCGCTGTCACGTAAGGGATCCGAAAGAAAGGCCCTCAAGCGCAACATGGTCACCTCTCTCTTCAGATATGAGAGAATCGAGACCACAAAGGCAAAGGCCCTTGAAGTAAGAAAGATGGCTGAAAAGATGATCACTCGTGCTAAGACCGACAGTGTCGCCAACCGCAGAGAGATCGCAAAGAGCATCTACGACGAAGATATCGTCAACAAGCTCTTCAAGGAAATCGCACCGCTTTTTGCAGAACGCAAGGGCGGCTACACAAGAATCCTCAAGACTGGATACAGACAGGGGGATGCAGCTGAAATGGTAATCCTTGAGCTGGTCGAGAAGACCAAGAAGGAAGAAAAGGCTGATAAGAAGGATGAAAAGAAGGCCAGGAAGGCTGATAAGTAATCCAGGCGGGTTAAAGCCCGCATATGTCGGCAGACAATGCCGTAAAAGGGTAGGACCCGGAGCCGTCACCGAGAGTGGCGGTTTTTTCTTTGCCTTGACACGCCCTTACAATTTGATTCAATATTTGAGATAACTGATAATAATGTAAGCAGGAGGTAAGGCAATATGGCAGTATTGTGGTATCTCTTGGTTGGAATTGCAGGTATTGCTATCGGCTTTTGCGGCCGTTGCATATATGCGAAGTTGAAATTGACTTCCGCTGAACAGAGGGCCAAGGTCCTCGAAGAAAATGCTTCAAAGAATGCTGAAGCGAAGGCCAGGGAGATTATCATCGAAACACGTGATAGGCTCCTCAAGGAACAGCAGCAGCAGGAGAGTGAAGCCCGCGACAGAAGAGCTGAACTGCAGAAAAGTGAAAGAAGACTGCAGCAGAAGGAAGAGAATCTAGAGCGTAAACAGCAGGAGAATGACTCCGTAACGCGACAACTGGGAGAAAAGGAACAGGCCCTGAAGGCCAGGGAAGCACAGGTTGAAAAGAAGGAAAACGACCTGGACAGCGAGTATGAGAGAGTAGCTCAGATGACGAGGGAGGATGCCAAGAACATCCTCATCGAGGAAATGAAGCAGAAGGCCGAACATGACGGACTTGTCTACGTCAACAAGATCGAGCAGGAGGCACAGCTTTCAGCCGACAAGAAGGCCAGGGACATCATAATCACATCGATCCAGCGTCTTGCAACCGAGGTTTCCGGAGAGATAACGACGACGAGCGTCACCCTTCCGTCAGACGAGATGAAAGGAAGGATCATAGGCCGCGAGGGACGCAACATCCGTACCCTCGAAACCCTCACCGGTGTCGATATCATAATAGATGACACGCCCGAGGCAGTCGTCATCTCATGTTTCGACCCCGTCAGAAAGGAGATTGCCAGGGTCGCCCTCGAGCGTCTTGTCCAGGACGGAAGAATCCATCCGGCAAGAATCGAGGAAGTCGTCAACAAGGTAAGCAAGGAAATCGGACGCATAATCGTGGACGAAGGCGAGAAGGTCGTCTTCGATCTCGGCATCCACAACATGGGCACCGAGATGATCAGGGCCCTCGGAAGGCTGCACTTCAGGACAAGCTACGGTCAGAACGTTCTTCTCCACTCAAAGGAAGTTGCAATACTTGCCGGTATGATCGCATCCGAAGTCGGAGCCGACAGCACGCTTGCAATGCGCGCAGGCCTCCTTCACGATATCGGCAAGGGAGCAGAAACGGAGAGCGAGGCCAACCATGCCGAAATCGGGGGTGAGCTGGTGAAGAGACTGGGAGAGGACAGCAAGGTCGTCAACTGTGTTCTTGCACACCACAACGACGTCGAACCGGAGAGCATCGAGGCCATCATCGTGCAGATTGCAGATGCAATCAGTGCGGCACGCCCCGGCGCAAGAAGGGAATCTCTCGACAACTACATCAAGAGACTCGAGTCCCTCGAGAATATCGCAAAGGGTTTCGACGGCGTCGAGAACGCATTCGCGATCCAGGCCGGAAGAGAACTCAGGATTCTCGTCAACAGCGACTCCGTCTCCGATGAAGGTGCAAAGAAGATTGCTCAGGATATAGCGGAGAGGATAGAAGCCGAACTGAGATACCCGGGTAAGATCAAGGTCACGATCATCCGTGAAACAAGAGTCGTGGAGTACGCAAAGTGACAGGAAAGACACTCCGCATCCTCATGATCGGGGATGTTTCGGGAAGTGCAGGATTGGGAGCCCTTTTTCTGGGGCTCTCTTCTGCTAAGAAGGAAAACGGCATAGAATACGTCATCTGCAACGGCGAGAACGCCGCTGACGGTTTCGGCATCACGACAGACGACTACAACAGGATGAAGAGTTACGGTGTGGATGTCATCACAAGCGGCAACCATATATGGCAGAAGGACGAGATCTTCGCCATTCTCGATAGCCAGGACGATATCCTGAGGCCGGCAAACTACCCCGAACCCTGTGTAGGAAAGGGCTTCACGATAAAGAGCTGCGGAGAATACAGAATCGGAATCGTCAACCTCCAGGGCAGAGTCGAGATGATGGATACCGATGATCCCTTCAGGAAGGCTGAAGCAATCGTAAGGAACATCCGTAAGACCACCCCCATAATCTTTGTTGACTTCCACGCCGAGAGCGCAGAGGAGAAGGAGGCGCTCTCCTTCTTCCTCGACGGCACTGTGAGTGCAGTTGTGGGGACCCACACCCATGTCCAGACGCGGGACGAGAAGATCCTCCCGGGAGGAACGGCGTACATAACCGACCTCGGGCTCACGGGAGTCCACGGCGCCGTGATAGGCTCCAGGGTCGAGAAATCGATAGAGCGGCAGCTGACGCAGCTTCCCATAAGAAGCGAGGTTGCAGAGGGAAAGGGCACGATTGACGGAGTCATAATCGAAGTCGACGCAGAGAGCGGAAAGGCGCTCAGCATCAAACGGTTCAGATCTTGATGACGGTGTTCCCCGATATTATTGTAAGGCTCTCGAGAGTGTAGTACTCTTCGAGGGTCTTTCTTATCTGTCCCGAGGCTCTCTTTATGTCCTTTGTCGTGAGAAATACGCTGTTGAGTTCGACGAAGAAGAATCCGTCCTCCTCCGTCACGCCGACAAGGGTTGTGCCTTCGGGAATGTATGACGAGTACCCCAGAGCCTTCTCTTCATCCGAGAGGGGGAGAAGCAGGGCTTCGATCAGGGCGTGGAGGGCGTCTGTCGAGGAGGCCTTCCTCACGGCTTTCACCATATCGTCACCGGATGAGAGGAATACCGTGTATTCGCTCATCCTCTCCCCCTTGCGGCTCTCCTTCCAGAGTGCATAGTGGACGGCGATGCCGCTCTCCTCGATGTTGGTCCTTATCAACGGACGCAGGATGAAAAAGAGCGGCACGGAGATGACGACGAGAATGATGTACATCACAAGAATATATCTGAAGGAGCCTTTCTCTTTTTCCATGTCGTGATTATCGCATTAAGAGAAGAAAAACTCAAATGAGAGAGAATGTATCTTTTAACCGTATAGCCGTTCACAATCCGGTTAAATCCGGTTAAACTGTAAAAGAGGCGGATTGATGACAAGAAAAGATGAAATTGAAGGCAGAATCGCACTTCTTCCTTCCGGTTATATCACACACAGAACTGTGAACGGAAAGGTGTATCACTACAGGCAGGGGACGAAGGAGGGGCGACAGTTTAGCATCAGGATACCTGACAGTGAAGTTGAGGATCTCAAGAGAAGAATCGAGGAGAGAAAAGCCCTTGAGAGAGAGCTCAGGGAGCTTAGAGGGGAAGGGAATGGCACTTCTTTTCGTTCCTCTTTCATGACGAATGTAATGACGGGGGATCTCCTCATACCGTTTGCAGAGAGTGCTGCGAGGTATCAGAAGAGAGACTGTTATAAAATACTCGAGAGCTATGTCCATGGGGGAACGGAGGACAGGGTCTGCATCCTTTACGGCCTGAGGCGTACGGGAAAGACGACGCTCATAAAGCAGCTTCTGAACAGCCTCGAAGGTGAGATGTTCCTCCATTCGGCATACATAAAGTGCAGAACAGCCGATACTGTCGCTTCTCTCAACAGGGACCTGGGACTTCTGCGTTCTGCAGGATACAGGTATATCTTCATCGACGAAGTGACGCTTATATCCGATTTCATCGATTCAGCCTCTCTCTTCTCCGATGTATACTCGGCAGGAGGAATGAAGATAGTCCTCTCCGGAAACGATTCCCTCTCTTTCCGCTTCGCACTTAAGGAGGAGCTCTACGACAGGGCAGTCACCATCCATACGACATACATCCCTTTCAGAGAACATTCGAGACTCCTCGGCATAGACGACATTGATGAATATATACGCTACGGCGGAACGCTGAGGGCTGGTGAAATCGATTTCGACAACGCAGAAGTTATGGCAGAGGAAGCCTCCTTCCGTGACGACGAATCGACAAGGCATTACATCGACACCGCCATCGCACGGAATATCCAGCGTTCCCTGGAATACTTCCGGGACGGAAGATACTTCAGGGCCTTGAGATCCCTCTACGAGAAGGACGAACTTACATCAGCCATAGAGAGGATTATAGAAGACATGAACCATTCGTTCACTCTCAGCTCTGTCACTTCTTCTTTTGTCTCTCATGATCTCAGATCGGCCTCCCAGCTTCTGCGCTCTGAAAGGAATGAGAATAAGAGGACGGATATTCTCGACAGAATAGACACGACGCCGATTGTGGAGAAGATGAAGTCTCTTCTCTCGATAAAGGAGAAGGAGGAGCAGAGAGAAAGAATAACCGAGGTCCATCTCGAGGAGATAAAGGAGTATCTTAAGGCCCTCGATCTCATAGAATACGTAACTGTGGAGAACCGTTATCCCGGAAATCCCGCGCTCAACAGCAGTGAACAGTATGTCATTTTCACACAGCCGGGGATGCGTTTTTCTCAGGCGGAGGCCCTCGTTTGGGCTGTCCTCTCCGACCCGGTAATCAACGTCCTTTCTCCGGAGACGATGGAAAACATGAAGAACAAGATTATAGAAGATGTGATGGGGAGGATGCTTGAAGATATCGTGATGCTCGATACCATGAAAAAGAATGATGGAAAAGTGAGAAAGAGACGGGTCTTCAAGATTAGATTCAGCGACGGAGAGTATGACATGGTCATAGCCGACAGTAATCCGGCGTCATGCGAACTCTACGAGATCAAGCATTCGAAAGAGAGACATCCCGGACAGTACCGCCATCTTGTCGACAGGACGATGACGGATGCCGTCGAAGCCGTCTATGGTAAGATAACGGCGAGGATTGTTTTATACAGAGGAGAAGACCATCTTCTGGATAACGGAATCGAATACAGGAATGTGGGGGAGTATCTGAAGAAGAGGGTTTGACAGAGTCGTCTTTAACGGCTAGATTTTAGCCTCGGTATTTTACAATAATAATAGAAGTTACAGAGAAGAGAAAAGACAATGGCAGAGAAACTGGAAATAAGAAACAAGGCAGATATAGATACATCCCTTCCCCTCGTATCGATAGTGGGAAGACCGAATGTGGGAAAGTCCACACTCTTCAACAGACTCGTCGGAAAGAGGAGGGCGATTACGGACCCCACTCCCGGAGTCACACGCGACCCCATCCCCGAGCGCTGGCTTGTGGGTAACCACCCCGTGACGCTTGTCGACACGGGAGGCGTCAAGCTCGACAAGGTCGGCATAGACTATGCCGTTACCGAGAAGTCTCTCTCCATACTCTCGAAGAGTGACGTCATCCTCTTTCTCATGGACTGCATGGAGGTGACTGCGGAGGACATGATGCTCATAGAGGAGCTCAGGCCGTACACCGAGAAGGTCGTTCTTGTCGTCAACAAGGTGGACGATCCTTCACGCGACGATCTTGTGTGGAACTATTTCTCGTACGGCTTTCAGCGTGTTCTGGGCCTGTCATCAGCACACGGACTGGGAATCGAGGAACTCGAGGATACGGTTCTGGGCATGCTTGACCTTGAACGCACTGAGGAGATTCCCGATGAGCCGGAGTCGATAAAGCTTGCAATCATGGGTAAGCCCAACACGGGAAAGAGCACGCTCACGAACCTCCTAACGGGGCGCGACATCTCCATAGTCTCCGACATCGCCGGAACGACGAGGGATGTCATGAAGGGAACCTTCGTCTACAAGGGGACCGACTACACCGTGCTCGACACGGCAGGAATCAGACGCAAGAGCAGGGTCGAGGAGGATGTTGAATACTATTCGGTCAACAGGGCCATAAAGACGATCGACGAAGCGGATGTCGTGCTGCTTCTCATCGACGCCACAGAAGGGCTGGCGGAGCAGGACAAGAAGATAGCGCAGCTGATTGTCAGGCGCGGCAAGGGCGTTGTCCTCTGCCTCAACAAGATAGATAAGCTCTCCGGAGTCGGGAACGAGCTCGAGGCAATAAAGGACAGGGTGAGATTCCTCTTCCCCATCCTCTCGTTCGCCCCCCTTGTCCCGATATCGGCAAAGGAGGCGACAGATGTCGGGAAGATGCTCGACACAGTCTGGCAGGTATACAGACAGCTTCAGAAGAGAGTCGACACCTCATCACTCAACGAGGCGCTGAAGAAGTGGACGACAGACCAGGAGCCGCCGCGCTCTAGCACAGGATACTTCAAGGTCCTCTACGGCACTCAGGTCAGTGCCGCTCCTGTGAGGTTTCTCCTCTTCGTCAACAAGATACACGGCTTTCCCGAGACATACATCTCGTACCTCAAGAACTGCATAAGGCGTGACCTGGGCTTTTCGTACGTCCCTCTCGAGATATCGCTCAGGGAGCGTAAGCGCAACCCCAGTCTCAACGAGAAGGGCCCGACGAGCGAGGAGAAGGCCATCAGAGCCGTGATGAGGAAGAACTCCGCTTCCTCATCCTCGAAGAAGGGCACTGCGAAGAAGCCGGGAGGAAAGGCGAGAACGGGAAAGGAGCGCGAGAAGGCCGAAATCATCGTACGCAACTCGAAGCAGAAGGCGAAGAGAGGTAAGTGATGTCCTTTCTTGAAGAGAACAACATAAAGGGCGTTGCATTCGACATCGACGGCACACTCTATCCCCTGACGGAGACTCATAAGAGAGTCCTGAGGGCCTCCACTTTTCATCTTCCCTTTGCCCTGAAGTACAACAGGGCGAGGCAGATTCTCCGCTCATCCGACAGTTTTCTTCCTCTCGAGCCTCTCTCGAGGGAGAGCAACGGAAAGAGAATGTGCCGCCTCATGTACGGAAAGGATGACGAGTATACAGTGTCGAAGTTTCTCAGAAAGGAACAGAGAATATTCACCGAGAGGTATGCAAAGCTCTTTTCGGACATAAAGCCGTACGACGGGGTGGAGGATGTGCTTTCGCTTTTAAAGGAGAAGGGCTACCCCATGGCTGTCCTCTCGGACTTTCCGGTGGCATCGAGGATTACGAGCCTCGGCTACGACGGGTATTTCCCCGTCCAGCTTTCTAGCGAGGAGATCGGACGCAGCAAGCCCTGCCAGACGCCGTTCCTGCTTCTCTCGGAGAAGATGGATATTCCATGTGAAAATATACTCTATATAGGAGACAGCCCTGTAAAGGATGTGGAAGGTTCCATGACAGCAGGAATGAAAAGTGTGCTAATATCTGAAAAGATGGAGAAGTCCCCGGCACTTCTGACAGTCCGGGACTGGAAAGAACTGAAGGAACAATTATTCTAGGAGAGAAAATGTCCGTTACAACCATATATATCGCCATCGGTGTAAGCTTTCTGCTCAATCTCATAATCGTGATCGCCTTCCGTGCGGCAGACAGGAAGGACAAGAACATGAAGATGGTCAACGAAAGGATAAAGGCCTTCCGCAACGAAATGACCCAGACGCTTTCCCGTCTCAATTCGACGGCCCGTGACTGCGAGCAGAACATCACGAGCAGAGTAGAGCATGCCTCCTCGGTGCAGGAGCATCTTGCCGAGTCCATCGACCTCGTGCTCGTCCATCAGAGGGAGCTCGACGACCTGTCCGGAGTCTGCGAGAACTACGGCAACGCACTCAAGAAGCTGAAGGTCCAGACAGAGCAGGCGGAGAACAGACTCTACGCCGTGCAGGCCGAGGTGAGGAAGATAGAAGCCGTCAACGAGTATGCCGTCCAGTTCCAGAAGGAGACGGAGAGGCTTACGGCCCAGATGGACTCACTCAAGTCCGACTACGTGAGACTTGTAGCCTCGACGGAGCAGGACCTCAAGGCGGCCTCCCAGAGCCAGAAGGAGGAGAACAACGAGATGCTCACTCTCTTCTCGCAGTCTCTTGAAAGGGCGAAGGTCCAGTTCTCCGACTACATCGCCGGAGAGAAGAAGGGCTGGGACGACATATGCCGCAGAGAGGAGGCCGAGGCACAGGCAAGGCTCGACGGGCTCTCGAGAAAGGCCGATGAAGCGGATGCCGCATCCTCGAGAAGCCGTGAGGAGCTCGACGCATGCCTTCTCGACATCAAGGCGAAGCTCGATGAGCTGGAACTGAGGAAGGACGCCATAATGAAGGACGCCGAAGAGAAGAGTACTTCTCTCGACAGTGACCGCAGTGCCGCCGTTCTTGCGTTCGAAAGCAGAAGAGACGCCATCTTCAAGGAATTCGAAGATAGGATTGCGAAGTGTACGGAGGATCTCGAGAGTGCAGTGAGAAGCACGGAAAACACACTCGAAGCCGACCTCAGGGACAAGGAGGAGGAGATAGCAGCCTCCATCGAGAACTATACGGAAAAGCTCGCCGAGAAGGAGAAGGCAGTCGAAGACGATATAGAGAAGCTCACACAGGAGAAGGAGAAGGTCCTTGAAGAGTTCAGCGAAAGATTCGCATCTCTTAAGAAGGAAGCGTCCCTCGGCTTCGACGAGAACGAGGAGAGAAAGAAGGCAATCATCTCCGACTGCAGTGCAAAGCTCGACGAGAGACGTGACAGGGCCGAAGAGGAGGTTCTCCGCCTGAAGGAGGAGAAGAGCAGGATAGAGGCCGAATTCGACGAGACGATCAGCGAGAAGAAGGATATCTTCGAAAGCGAGCTTGCCGCCCTCGAGACGAAGCGGGTGCAGTACAGAGAGAGATGCGAAGGAGACCTCTCGGAAGTCGTGGAGAACGCACACAGCACAGCTTCCGCACTTCTTTCGAAGCTAAAGAGCCAGGGCGAGGAGTTCCTGAAAGCAGTATCCCAGGCGACGGGCGACAGCGAAGAGGCCTACCACATACTTACGGAGACTGCGCACGGCAAGATAAGAGAAGCCGAGACGACTCTTTGTGACCTGAGAAACAAGATACGCGAGACGGAAGCAGAGCTCTCGGAGCAGGTGGAGAAGGTCACCAAGGTGAAGGAGGAGATCTGGAACCTCCAGCAGGAGCAGAAGAACCTCGAGAACGAGGTCAGTTCGCTCGAAGAGGACAGAACGAAGCTCCAGAGCGCAAGGGCCCAGGCGAAGAACGACCGCATAAGCGAAGAGGCGAATCTTGTCAGGCTCAAGGGACAGCAGACATCCCTGAGGGAGGAGAAGAAGGAGAGTTCCGCCCCGAAGAAGTCGCTCTTCGAAGAGATGGACGTCGTGATAGGACCCGAGGAGGACGTCGACGTATCTGACGACGATGACCTCTGATTTGACGCTGCGGGGATTATCAATTAACTTACATAGAGAAGGCCCGGGAGGCCTTCTCTCATGAAGAAGAAAAAGGAAAAAGGAAATAAAACAATGGCTGAAGAAGAGAAGAAGACGACAGAGGCGGAAGCACAGCCTGAAGATATCGAGTCTGTCCAGGCCGAAGATGTCGAAGTCGTCGAAAAGGAAGAGGACAAGGCCGATGAAGTCGAAACTCTGAAGAGCAGGATCAGGGATCTTGAAGAGACCATCGCAAAGATGAGGGAAGACGACCTCAGGCGCGCTGCAGATACCGAAAACTACAAGAAGAGGCTGAGAGCGGACAAGGAGAACGCCGTGAAGTACGCCAACGAGAGCCTTATATCGGACCTCCTGGAACCCCTCGACAACTTCTCGCGTGCTATCGACGCCGCCGAATCCTCTGATGATACCGAAGCCTTCAAGAAGGGCGTCATCATGGTGAAGGACCATCTTCTGCAGATACTGAAGCAGAACTGGGGCCTCGAAATGATAGAATCCGCCCCCGGAACTCCATACGATCCCAACACGATGGAGGCTTACGGCGTCCAGGAGAAGGAGGGAATCGGGAAGGAGGAGGTGGCCGCGGAATGCGCCAAGGGATGGCTTCTCCACGGCAAGGTTCTCCGCACGGCGAAGGTTTTCGTAGCTAAGCCGAAAGAGTGAAAAGAAATAATAAGAAAAATTTGACGATTCAAACCGCTTTTATTATTTTACTCACTGATGAAGGAATTCATCATTTAATAAAACTGAAAAAGATAATTATTGGAGATTAAGAATATGGGAAAGATTATAGGTATTGACCTTGGAACAACAAACAGCTGCGTTGCAGTCATGGACGGTAACGAGCCGAACGTCATCGCAAACAGCGAAGGCGACAGAACAACCCCGAGTGTAGTGGCATTCAAGGGTGACGAGCGTCTTGTCGGAAAGCCGGCAAAGAACCAGATGGTCACAAACCCGACCAACACCATCTATTCCATCAAGAGATTCATGGGCAGAAAGTATCATGAGGTGGCCGAGGAGATCAAAATGGTTCCCTACAAGGTTACATGCGGGGCCAACGACGAGATAAAGATCGACATCAGCGGCAAGCTCTATTCTCCTCAGGAGATTTCCGCAATCGTTCTCCAGAAGATGAAAAAGACAGCCGAGGACTTCCTCGGTGAAGAGATAACGGAAGCAGTCATCACGGTTCCTGCATACTTCAACGACGCTCAGCGTCAGGCAACAAAGGACGCAGGAAGGATTGCAGGTCTCGATGTAAAGAGAATCGTCAACGAGCCTACAGCTGCAGCTCTCGCTTACGGATTCGGCAAGGATTCGAAGAAGGAGGAGAAGATCGCAGTCTATGACTTCGGCGGCGGCACATTCGATATTTCGATTCTCGAACTCGGCGACGGTGTCTTCGAGGTAAAGAGCACCAATGGTGATACACACCTCGGAGGAGACAACATCGACCAGGTCATCATCGACTGGCTTGTCGGCGACTTCAAGAAGGAATACGGCATCGACCTCACATCGGACAAGATGGCACTCCAGAGACTCAAGGAAGCAGCAGAGCAGGCCAAGATCACTCTCTCCTCCTCGACTCAGACAACCATCAACCTTCCGTTCATCACAGCTGATGCAACAGGACCCAAGCACCTGCAGAAGGAGCTCACAAGAGCTAAGTTCGAGCAGATGATCGAGCCTCTTGTCGAGAAGACAAAGGTTCCGTGCATGAACGCACTCAAGGATGCAGGCCTCACAGCTCAGGATATCGACGAAGTCGTCCTCGTCGGCGGTTCGACAAGAATCCCGATGGTGCAGGAAGAAGTCAAGAAGCTCTTCGGCAAGGAACCGCACAAGGGTGTCAACCCCGATGAAGTCGTCGCAGTAGGCGCATCCATCCAGGGCGGTATTCTCAAGGGCGATGTCAAGGACGTTCTCCTTCTCGATGTAACACCGCTTTCACTGGGTATCGAGACACTCGGCGGAGTCACGACAAAGCTTATCGAGAGGAACACGACTATTCCTACAAGAAAGAGCCAGATCTTCAGTACGGCGTCCGACGGCCAGACGGCAGTATCTATTCACGTACTCCAGGGCGAAAGAGAGCTTGCCTCCCAGAACAGAACACTCGGCATGTTCAACCTTGAAGGAATTGCACCGGCACCGCGCGGAGTACCTCAGATCGAAGTCACATTTGATATCGATGCAAACGGCATTGTCCACGTATCTGCAAAGGACCTCGGAACAGGCAAGGAGCAGAAGATCAGAATCGAATCCTCCTCGGGTCTCAGTGAAGCCGACATCGACAAGATGGTGAAGGAAGCTGAAGCTCATGCAGAGGACGACAAGAAGGCAAGAGAGACGATCGAGGCCAAGAACAACGCCGAGACCACAATCTATGCAACTGAAAAGGCCCTCAAGGATTACGGTGACAAGGTTTCTCCTGAAGAGAGAAGCAACATTGAGGCGGCTGTCAAGGATCTCAAGGATATCCTCGCAAATGCAAACGCTACTGCAGAGGAGATCAAGAGCGGTACCGAGAAGGTTCAGAGTGCTTCAATGCAGCTCGGACAGAAGGTCTACGAAGCAAGCCAGCAGGCACAGCAGAACGCCGGCCAGAACGGCGGCGGCCAGTCCTACCAGGGCGCTTCGGAGAGTCAGAATACCCAGAGCGGCAACGATGACACGATGGATGCTAGCTTCGAAGAAGTAAAGTAAAAAATAAACGGGAAAACCCCTGAGGCAGCACTTTAACAACGTGCTGCCTTTGTGGTGTATTATAGGGTAACTATGGCAAAACGTGATTATTATGAAGTTCTCGGAGTCCAGAAGGGAGCTACCGAGGATGAGATAAAGAAGGCCTATCGTAAGATTGCAATGGCCAACCATCCCGACACGCATCCGGGAGACAAGGATGCCGAGGAGAGATTCAAGGAGGCCAGCGAGGCCTATGAGGTTCTCTCCGACCAGAAGAAGAGAAGTGCATATGACCAGTTCGGTTTTGCAGGCGTCGACGGTATGGGCGGTGCGGCAAGCGGCGGCTATCAGAATGTCTACAGGGATTTCTCGGATCTCTTCGGAGGTGCGGGAGGCTTCTCGGATATCTTCTCGTCCTTCTTCGGAGGCGGATCATCCTCACGTTCGCGGTCCTCGTCGGGGCCTGTCGCCGGCCAGTCCCTCAGATATGACATCACCATAGATTTCAAGGAAGCCGCATTCGGCTGCAAGAAGGAAATCTCCTTCTCCCATGACGATCCCTGTCCTCAATGCAAGGGAACCGGCGGAACGGGAAGAAGAACATGTCCTACCTGCGGCGGTTCGGGGCAGACCGTCTCCGGCGGCGGTTTCTTCCAGATGGCGCAGACATGCCGCACATGCCGCGGAACCGGATATGTCGTCGATAATCCCTGTTCGGAGTGTCACGGTACCGGAACCGTGAGAAAGAGCGAGAAACTCAGCGTGTCGATTCCTGCGGGAAGCGACAACGGCACGAGACTCACGCTCAGGGGCAAGGGAGACGCAGGACAGAACGGCGGTCCGAACGGGGACCTCGTGCTTGTCGTGAACGTCAGACCCGACAGATATTTCGAGAGGGAAGGCAATGACCTCTATCTGCAGATTCCGATTTCGTTCGTGCAGGCGGCACTGGGTGACACAATCCAGGTGACGACTCTCGACGGCAAGGAGATCAAGGTCGATATCCCGGAGGGCACACAGCCGGGGAAGATGCTGAGACTCAAGGGTATGGGAGTACCCTCCATCCGTAACGGGCAGAGAGGGGACATGTACCTCAAGATAGATGTCGAAATACCGAAGAGGCTCGGCCTCAAGGCGAAGAAGATTATGAAGGACCTCTATACGGAGATGGCTCCGACACAGTCTCCAAAGCCGACTGCATTCAATAACAGCTGAGAGAGGTGACAATGGGCGAGAAAGTTTACGGCTATCATGCCATCGAAGAAGCTTTGAAGAAGGCGGGGGCGGGCTCTACGCTCTACCTCCAGCGTAACGGTTCTGATAAACTGAAGGCACTCGAGAGAGAGGCCGTTCTGACAGGCAAGGTTGCCGTGAAGAAACTGGGAAAGGACGAACTTGGGCGCATGATGGAGGGCGTTGACCTCAGAGGCGCTCTCCTGGACCTCGGAGGTCCGAGGCGCGGTGCCTCGAGACTTAAGGAGATGACGGTCGATGAATTCTGCTCGTCACTCAAGGAAGACGAGGGTGCGCTCGTACTCATCCTCGACGGCATAACCGATCCCCATAACCTCGGGGCGATTCTGAGATCGGCAGATCAGTTCGGCGCCGACCTCGTCCTCATTCCCGAAAGACGCTCGGTGCAGGCGAACGAGACGGTCGTCAAGGTCTCATCGGGTGCGGCACAGTACGTCCCGCTCTCCGTCGTGACGAATCTCACACGTGAGATAAAGACGCTGAAGGACAACGGCTTCTGGATATACGGTGCAGATATGAACGGATCGTCGTCGTACGATGAGAAGTTTGCCGCCCGCAGTGCAATCGTGATGGGAAGCGAGGGCGACGGAATGTCGAACCTCGTGAGAAAGAACTGTGACTACATCGTCTCGATCCCCATGCGGGGCCATATAGATTCCCTCAACGTATCTGTAGCGGCGGGAATCCTGATGTACGAATTCAGAAGAACACATTGATTCAATATGAGAGCCTCCATCCGGGAGGCTCACTTTTTACTGGTTGAAGAACCTGTTTCCTATATCGTCTCTGTACCAAAGGGAGGAGAAGTCCTTCTCCTTTATGAGGGTGTAGGCCTGTTCGTTGGCCTCCTCGAAGGTCGATCCCCTTCCCACGACCGTTATGCATCTGCCGCCGTCTGTGAAGTATCTGCCGTCGTCTCCCTTTTTCACGGCTCCAATGAATACGAGAGGCTTGTCCTCCGTGTCCATGAGGAATGCGTTCGTGATCCCTTCGATCTCGTTTCCCTTTTCCGGAGCGAGGGGGTAACCCCTGGAGGCAAGTACGACAGCGACTGTCGCGATGTTGTTGGTCTCGAGCTTTAAAGAGCTCAGCCTGTTCTCCCTCATGGCCTCCATTATCTCGATGACGTCGGTCTTGATGACAGGCACCATGGCCTGGGTTGCCGGGTCATTGAGGCGCACATGGTAGTCGACGAGCACCGGGCCGTCGTCTGTTATGATTATCGAGAGCGTCAGGACACCCATATAGCCGAAGCCTTCCTCTCTCATGCCGTCGAGCGTCGGCTCGATGATCCTTTCTCTTATCTGATCCTTGACTTCGTCCGTAAGGGGAATCGGTGCGATGGCACCCATACCGCCTGTCGGCGTTCCCTGTGATTTAGACACGTTGGTATACTCGTTCGCTATCGGAAGAAGGAGGTATCCGTTCTTGTCGACGAAGAGCGTCGCCGTTGCATGGAGTCCCTCGATATGGTTCTCGAGGAGAATCGGGCCCTTCGTGAGAAGAAGCTCGGCGAAGGAGAGGAGAATCTCCCTGTCTGCCGACGAGAGCATTATGCGCGAGGGTGTGATGGAATTGGATTTGATCGTATATCTTACGCCGGGGTGTTCGTCGAGGAAAAGAGAGAGGGATTCTCTGTCTCTGAAGAAGGCATTCTCCGGAACGGGGATGCTGTGCCTCTCCGTAAAGGCCCTCGAGAAGGCCCTGTCGTTCTCCATCCTTAGCGCTTCCTTCGTCGCTCCGCAGCATGGGACTCCACGCTCTCTGAGGTATTCGACGACGCCTGCGAGGAGGGGTCCTTCGGTTCCGATGAAGGCCATGTCGATTCTGTTGTCGATTACCGCTCTGTAGACCGACTTCGGGTCTGATGGATCGGTATCGGGAAGATTAGTTGCGATATCCTCGGTTCCCGGAGTGCCGGGTGCCATGAACAGCTCTGAAATGAATGTACTTTGACTCAACCACCAGACGGCGGCGTGATCCTTTGCGCCGGAGCCCAATACCAGGATTCTCACTTTCTCACCTCTTTTAGGATATTTTACACTACGTGAAAGCTGAAAATCAAAGAAGAAAAATCCGTTTTACACTAATTTGTGTCCCCGGAATATGCAGAAAATGCATAAATTTGCGTTACCTCTTATTCTCCCTTTTACGTCTATGACAAGGTATTTGCTAATAGATAAAGAATTAACGGGACTATATTTTTTCACTGCATTTGCAAAATATGAGTCAGACAGTTGAAAAGACACGTTCAATTATTGTATTCTAAGAGGGCGTTTTCTGTTTTATGTGTGTAAAAGCATGTAGAACGGACGGCTGGGAGTCAGATGGTTTCGAGAAAGTATGCCGGCGATTATCGTCTCGAGAATGTAAAGGATAAAAACGGAAAGCTCGTGACGAAGGCGGTATACAGAGGAGAGATCTTCGGCTTTGAAAGGCCTGAGGAGGAAATGCGGAGAAGTAGGAGGATATTCCTCGTCTCCACGATATGTGAATGGGTATTCCTCATTGCATTCCTCTTCATCAACAGTGACAAGGGCAGGGTGCTCTATGTATCTCTTCCCATGATTGCGGCGGCCTTTCCTCTTCTCGGCCAGAGCGACACGGTGGGGCTGCTCTATAGAAAGAGCGGGGAGTATAAAAGACAGGAGAAGGACAGGATAACAGAGCGTCTTGTATCTTATGTCTTCATATCTTTCTTCCTTGCACTATGTTCAGCCGTCGGCCATGTTGCGGCGTGGATAAGAAAGGGCGAAAGCACGGCCGATGCCGTACAGCTCGTTCTGACCGTCCTCTTCGTGTTCACATCGTGGAACCTCTTTTCGAAGAGAGAAGGGCTGAAGATGAAAGGCACGGGGACGACAGTTCTTCCGGAGACGGAGGAGGAATAGGGAAAAACGCTTACGTTGTAAGCTATTTATACCTCTAGGGAGGATTTTAGAAATGAAAAAAACACTTGCTATTGTTCTTGTTGTTCTCCTTGCTTTAATGTTTACAAGCTGTGGAAAGAGTTCATCTTCTACAACTACAACTACATCTACAGCATCTACAGCTGCAACAACAACTACAACGACAACAACTACTACAACTGCCGCTCCCGCTGCTACTACAACTGTAGCTGCTGAGCCTGCAAAGACAGAAGCAGTTGTTGCTAAGCCGACCACAGCTGTCTATGCAACAGCATCATTCGGTATGAAGTTCTCTCCGTTCTTCGCTGCAACAGCATACGACCAGGATATCGTCGACATGACGCAGATCGGTCTTCTTGCTGCTGACCGCGGCGGTGCTATCATCTATGATGGTATCAACGGTGAAACACACACATACAACGGAACAGACTACTTCTATCAGGGCGCAGGTTCTGTCGAAGTCGTCCAGAACGATGACGGCACAGTCGACTACAAGCTCACAATGAGAGACGACATCTACTTCTCGGACGGTGTCAATGCAACGATGGACGACGTTATCTTCGGCATCTACGTTCTCGCAGACCCGACATATGACGGATCCTCGACTCTCTATGCTCAGCCGATCATCGGTATGGATGAGTACTACAACTCCATGAAGAGTGCAGACTCCCTCATCTACGCTGCAGGCAGAGACAACACGGACTACTCACTCTGGACAAAGGAGACACAGGAGAAGTTCTGGGCTGACCTCGACCTCGCAGGTGAAGCTCTCGCTCAGGAAATCGTAGACTACGTCGTAGCAAACTATACTGATGCTTATGCAGAGAAGTACATCGGTGCTACACCCGACGAAGTCAGAGCAGACAAGGGCCTCCAGGTCAAGCTCGGTATGACAATGTGGGGATTCGGTTCCTACTGGAAGGAAGGCGACACGGCTGCTGACTACTGGGCTGCAATCGTCGATGCTTACGGCGGAGACCTCATTTCCGCTTCCGACACAGAGAATGCAGGCACAGGTCTCTTCGGCTGGCTCGCAAACCTCACAGACAATGCTTACTCCTATGGTATCGCATCAGGTGCTGACGTGAAGTCCATCTCCGGTATCGAGAAGACAGGCAAGTACACAATGACAGTCCACATGTCCGAGTTTGATGCTACATCAATCTACAACATGAGCTTCACAATTGTTCCTCTCCACTACTACGGTGACGAGTCTCTCTACAACGGTGTCGACTCCTTCGGTTTCACAAAGGGTGATCTCTCTTCCGTCAGAGCAAAGACAACTCAGCCTCTCGGAGCCGGTCCGTACGTATTCGAAAGCTACAACAACGGTGTCGTCACACTCAAGGCTAACGCCAACTACTTCCTCGGCAAGCCTGTCACAGACACACTGCTCTTCCAGGAATCAACAGACTCCGACTATGTCCCGGGCATCGTAACAGGTACCTTCGACATCGCTCAGCCTTCTATCAGCGACGCTACACTCAACGCAATCAAGGACGCTAACTCCAACGGCGAGCTCGTAGGCGACACACTCACAACATACCTTGTCGACTATCGTGGATATGGTTATATCGGTATCAACGCCAACCTCGTAAGCGTCGGCGGCAACAGCGGCAGTGAGGCAAGCAAGAACCTCAGAAAGGGTATCATGACTCTCCTCTCCGTCTACAGAGACACAGTCATCAACTCCTACTACGGCGACAGAGCTTCCGTCATCCAGTATCCTATCTCCAACACATCATGGGCTGCTCCTCAGCCGACAGATGTTGGTTACCAGATTGCTTACTCCAAGGACGTCAACGGCAACGCCATCTACACATCCGACATGAACGACGAGCAGAAGTACGAAGCTGCTCTCCAGGCTGCAATCGGCTTCTTCAAGGCTGCAGGCTACACATGGGATGAAGCAAGCGGCAAGTTCACAGCTGCTCCGGAAGGCGCTAAGCTGGTCTATGAAGCACTCATTCCCGGCGCTGGTGCTCAGGATCATCCGGCTTACGGCATCGCAGTTGGCGCTGCAAACGCTCTTGAGACAATCGGTATCACACTGACAGTCAACGACTGTAACACAACGACATGGAACAACGCACTCGAAGCTAACACAGCTGAGATCTGGGCTGCTGCATGGCAGAGCACGGTCGACCCCGACATGTATCAGGTCTACCACTCAAGAAATGCTAACGGTCAGAACACGAACTCCAACCACTACCAGATCACAGATGACGAGCTTGATGCTCTTATCATCGCCGGCAGAAAGTCTTCCGATACAGACTTCAGAAAGGCTACATACAAGACGGCTATGGAAATCATCATGGACTGGGGCGTAGAGCTTCCGACCTATCAGAGAAAGGACTGCACAGTCACTTCTACAATCCGCATCGAGAACGACACAATGCCGAAAGACATGACACCGTACTGGGGATGGGATGCAGAAATCGACAAGCTTGCTACAAAGTAAGAGAGTCTTCAACTCCGTACATGTGCTCCCGGGAGACCGGGGGCATTATTGATGGTTGCAGTTAATTTACGAAATACAAATAATTTACACATTTTTTCTTTCACGTACTAAAGTAAAGTATTTGACCAATGAGAGAATATAAGGTAATCTGAAAAGCGACTTTCGGGCAGTTTCTGTCCGTTGTTTCTGTTTGCTTAAAATTCGGTAAGAAGGAGGACAATAAAGAAGTGTTGAAGTTTACAGTAAAACGACTCCTCTATAGTGTTGTTATTCTTTTCTTTGTCATGCTCATTGTCTACTCACTCATGTACAATATGCCGGGTAACTATCTTGAGACCAAGGCACGCGAACTTGCATCCCGCCCGGGCGCTGGCAAGAGCTACACGGAGTGGCTCAACGACCTCAATGCCCAGTACGGTATGGATAAAGGTATAATAAGAGGTTATTTCATCTGGCTGGGGACGGCGCTCTCCGGCAACTGGGGTGACTCGTGGGCATGGACGATTCCCGTCACACAGGAATTCCACAACACCATCTGGTACAGTTTTGCTCTTTCCCTCATCTCCTTTGTTGTCGAAATCGTCGTGGCGATTCCTCTCGGAATTCTCGCCGCGAAGAAGCAGTACGGTTTCACCGACTACTTCACGACGGTCTTCGCGATGATCAGCATCTCGCTTCCGACATTCTTCCTTGCAACGCTTCTCAAGTATATATTCTCCATCAAGCTGGGCTGGTTCGACCTTACAGGCATGCAGGGCAGAAACTATCAGGAACTTACCGACTGGGGTAAGATTCTCGACGTTGCAAAGCACTTCGTTCTTCCCGGCCTCACGCTCTCGATCATATCCATCGGCGGCCTCATGAGATATACGCGTACGAACATGCTGGAAGTTTTAAATGCCGACTACATCCGCACGGCAAGGGCGAAGGGTGTTCCCGAGAAGAAGGTCATCAACCATCATGCGTTCAGAAATACGATGATTCCTCTCATCACGACACTCGGCGGCTCGCTCCCCGGACTCTTCTCGGGTGCTCTCATCACCGAGACACTCTTCGGAATCAGAGGTATCGGGTACGCATCCTACAACTCGATGATCCAGGGCGATATCCCGTTCATCATGTTCTATCTTTCATTCATTTCGATTCTTACGCTTCTCGGAAACCTCATTTCCGACCTGCTGTATGCCGTGGTTGACCCGCGTGTAAGACTGAGCTGAGGAGGAATGTGGTATGGCTTCATATGATCTTAATGATGTATTAAAGAAAAAAGACCTGAACACCCACAACGAAGAGCATGCAGTCGCACTCGACGACGTCTCACGTGTAAAGGTTCTCTCTCCGACGAGACAGGTCATCAAACGCTTTCTGCGCAACCGTCTTGCGGTATTCGGATTCGTCTCCATTCTCGTTCTCTTCGTATTCTGCTTCATCGGCCCGATATTCTATCAATACGGACAGAAGGAGACCTTCTATAAGTACGACACCATCAACATCAAACTCGGTGTCGCAACGGAAAGCACATCCTTCACAGGCTACACAGTAGATTCTTCCATAAAGGTTGAAACAAATGCCAACAGCTATATGACGACGAACATCAAGACGATGCAGAGTGCAGGTCTTGATGACTACATCGCCCTCTATGAGGACGGCAACGCATATGAGGTTGTAAAGGAAGGCGAGAACGTCTACACGCTCGGCCAGAGAAGTGCGGAAAAAGTCGCAACTTTCGGTACAAGCGAAGTCGAGTGGGCGACCTACGACGGAATCACAAGGACACTCACATATACCTCCGACGGCCTCGATGAGGACAGGGAGAAGACTGTGACGAGCTCCCTCAAGGGTAATTCCGGCTCATTCACAATCGACGGCGTCGTCTATAACTATAAAAAGACAACAGGTAAGAACTATGCCATCAGCAGAATGGTAGGCGGTTTCGTATACAGCGGATCCCCGCTTGCGGCAGCTTTCGAAAGCACGGTCGAGAATGCACAAGTCAACCAGGTCTTCTCATACGACGGTAAGGAATACTTCGTTTCACAGAACGGAGACACCAAGACAGTCTACTCCGTCGGTGCAGGCAGAGTGGCAAGAGTCTTCACGACATATGTCATCGACCTCTACGACAACACGAAGAGCGTCAGCGACGAGTTCCGGAACAACGCACTTCTTGCAGTCTACTCTTCAGATACTTTCACGGCTGACGGCAGGGAATACCGCTTCGTGAGGGATGATGACAGCGATGCAGTAGAGATCTTCGACAGCGAAGGAAAGGAAATCGGCGAATTCTCGACTTTCATCATCAGACGCACCAGCGGTGAGGATACAATCCCCTACGAGGCCAAGCAGGATATTGCAGCGGCCATCTACGACATGCTCGAGGAGGGAAGCCAGAATACGGCATTCGAGACAATGCTTCCCGAGCAGACCGAGGACGGAAAGAGCGTGGTGGACGAAGATGGTAACTACACATATGTCTCAACCGAGATCAGAGTCAACAGAACCGACAGAAACTACGAACTCTGGGCATACCAGATAACATACGTCATCGACCGCTTCGCATCCCCGTCATGGTCACACATCCTCGGAACAGACGGCGACGGCTTCGACGTATTCGCCCGTGTCATGTACGGCGGAAGAGTCTCGCTCATGGTCGGCTTCGTAGTCGTCTTCATCGAGCTCATCCTCGGCATCATACTGGGAGGACTTGCGGGCTACTACGGAGGCTGGGTCGACAATATAGTCATGAGACTTGTCGATATCTTCTACTGCCTGCCGTCAACTCCGATCATGATCATTCTCGGCTCCATAATGGACGCGATGAGAATGGATGTATATACACGTCTCTTCATCATGATGGCGGCCCTCGGCATCATGGGATGGGCGGGAGTTGCAAGACTTGTCCGCGGTCAGATCCTCTCGTTCAGAGAGCAGGAGTTCATGATAGCGGCGGAAGCTACAGGTATCAAGGTCAAGGACAGGATCTTCAAGCATCTTATCCCGAACGTAATGCCCCAGCTCATCGTCATCGCGACAATGGGTGTCGGCGGAACCATCATCACCGAGTCCACGCTCTCGTTCCTGGGACTCGGGGTCAAGCATCCGCTCGCAACCTGGGGAACCATGATCAACAGTGTCTCCTCGGCTTCCGCCATGGCACACTATGCATACATCTGGATCCCGGTAGGTCTCCTTATCAGCTTCACCGTCATCTCCTTCAACTTCGTCGGTGACGGTCTCAGAGACGCTTACGATCCGAAGGGAAAGAGGTAATATATGTCAGATCACACATCCTATATTTCCGGAAAAGAATCCAGAAGGATTACCAAGTTCAACAGAAGAGTCACCAAGAAGCTCGAGGCCGACAGGGCCAACGCCAACAAGGATGAGTCTCTCTACATAACGAAGATGAAGGACAGCAACAACGTCGTCGAATTCGACAACGTCTGTACGTTCTTCTTCAGTGAAGTCGGCACCGTCAAGGCTGTCGACGGCATCAGCTTCGAAGTCCCGAAGAACAGCACAGTCGGCGTCGTCGGAGAGTCAGGGTGCGGAAAGTCCGTCACATCGCTCTCCCTCATGCAGCTCCTGCAGCGCCCGTCGGGCCAGGTCGTCGGAGGCGAGATAAGGTTCAACAGGGGTGACGGAACGGCATACAACATTGTAAACACACCCAACTCCGTGATGGAGACCATCCGCGGCAACCGCATGTCCATGATATTCCAGGAGCCGATGACATCCCTCAACCCGGTATTCCGTATCGGGGAGCAGGTCGATGAAGCGACGACGCTCCACAATCCCGACATGCCCCAGGAAGAGGTCAAGGCAAGAACCCTCGAACTTCTGGATATGGTCGGTATCGCGAACAAGGAAGGCGTCTACAACATGTATCCGCACGAGCTCTCGGGTGGTATGAGACAGCGTGTCATGATTGCAATCGCACTTGCATGCAGACCCGAGCTCATCATCGCGGACGAGCCCACGACGGCCCTCGACGTGACAATCCAGGCTCAGATACTGGACCTCCTGGAGAACCTCAAGAAGAAGATCGGATCCTCGATCATGCTCATCACCCACGACCTCGGAGTCGTCGCCGGCATGGCTGACTACGTCGTCGTCATGTACGCGGGGCGTGTCATCGAGAAGGGCACCGCCGACGATATCTTCCACCATCCTGCACATCCGTACACGATCGGCCTCATGAAGAGCAAGCCTGTCGTCGGGAAGAAGGTCGAGAAGCTCTACAATATCCCGGGCAACGTCCCGAATCCCGTCAACATGCCGGACTACTGCTACTTCCGCGACCGCTGCGGAATGCAGTGCGAGAAGTGTGCGGGAATCTATCCTCCTTCAATCAGAATCAGCGACACACACGTCGTATCGTGCTACAGATACTATGAAGAGGATAAGGTTATCGAATATCCGAAGACGGTGAACCCGGAGGAGCTCTAATATGGCAGAAGAAATCAAGAAGACAAATATCCTCGAAGGTGCGGAGAAAGATCCCGAGAACCTTCTTGTTGTAAAGAATCTGAAGAAATACTTCCCTATAAAGAGCAGCTTCTTCAAGATGACAATCGGCAACGTCAAGGCTGTCGACGGTGTCTCCTTCAAGATAAAGAAGGGTACGACGATGGGTCTTGTCGGTGAATCGGGCTGCGGAAAGAGCACAATCGGAAGGACGATCCTCCGCCTCCAGGACAAGACTGACGGCGAAGTATTCTTCAACGGCCGCGAGCTCTTCTCCCTCTCGAAGGAGGAACTCAGAAAGGAGAGACCCAACATCCAGATCATATTCCAGGATCCGTATTCATCACTCTCTCCGCGTCTTCCCGTCGGTGAAATCATCGGCGAGGCCGTAAGGGAACACCATATCGTTCCCGATGACGAGTATGATGAATACATCACACGTGTCATGGCGGCATGCGGACTTCCGGAGTATGCGAAGGCAAGATACCCCCACGAATTCTCGGGCGGCCAGAGACAGCGTATATGTATAGCACGTGCGCTCGCACTCAACCCCGACTTCATCCTCTGCGATGAGCCCGTGTCGGCCCTCGACGTATCGATCCAGGCACAGATCATCAACCTTTTAAAGGATCTCCAGAGAGAGTTCGGACTGACATATCTCTTCATATCTCACGACCTCTCGGTTGTCGAGCATATCTCCGACACAGTCGGTGTCATGTACCTCGGAAACATGGTCGAATTCGCTCCGACGGAGAAGCTCTTCCAGAAGCCCCTCCATCCATATACGGAGGCGCTCTTCTCGGCTATCCCCGTTCCCGACCCCGACTTCCACATGGAGAGAATCATCCTCGAAGGTTCGATTCCGTCACCGGCGAACCCGCCGAAGGGATGCAAGTTCCACACTCGCTGCCGCAAGTGCATGGAAATCTGCAAGTATGTCGCTCCCGGCTTCAAGGAAATCGAAGAAGAGCACTACTGTGCGTGCCACCTCTTCAATACCGCCGAAGAATCGGAGACTGTCAACGCCCTGATGGAGAAGGCTAAGGAAGCCGAGGCCAAGGAAGCGGCTGAGACTGCACTGAAAAAGTAATAAGATGTTCTCAGGAAAGAAGAAGGACAAGAAGAGAGAGATAGAGGCCGAGGACGACGGCAGAAGCTTTGCGGACATGAATGTCGAAGGCATGCCGTGGTACCGGCCGAAGCAGAAGACGGACGCCGTAGAGGGCCAGAAGCTCGAGCTCGACGGGGAGGGTTACAGATCCTTTCTCTGGGGTGTTCTCAAGGCGGCACTCCTTATCGGGGTCGTCTTCGTTATTGTCTACTTCCTCTTCATACTCTTTCTTGACGTCGTTGTCTTCGGCAACTGATTCATCGACACAAGGCTTCCGGAAACCGGGAGCCTTTTACATGAGGAGGGAGAAGGCCTTCTCGTAGTCCTCTCTCGTCACGGCAGTCGAGAGGGCGGCCTTGCACTCCGAGGCGCCTCTTATTCCCTTGACGTATGCAAGTGCGTGCTTTCTCATGCCGTGGGAGGCAATCTTTTCTCCGTAGTATCTGACCATGAGATCGTAGTGGTCGAGTGCTGCTCTGACTTTCTCCCCGGCAGAGGGGAGAGTATAATCCCCCGTTTCAAGAAACTGACGCGTTTCACGGAAGATGAAGGGGTTCCCGATGGCGCCGCGTGCGAACATGACGCCTGTCATCCCGTATTTTTCTACAGCCTCCACAGCATCCTCCGGGGTGAACATATCTCCCGAGGCATATAGCGCGATACCCGCTTCTTTGAACTCCTTCGAGAGAATTCCGAAGGCCTCCTTCCTCGCCTTTCCCTCATAGCCCTGTGCACGTGTGCGTGCATGAAGCGTGAGAGCATCGGCACCGTTGTCGACGGCGGTGTGTGCAAAGGAAAGATAGTTCATCGAATCATTGTCCCACCCCAGGCGGAACTTGACAGATACTTTGACAGGAAGGTTGTCCTTGAGAAGGCGTACGATTCTGCCCATCTTCTCCGGCTCCCTCATGAGGGCGCTTCCCGCTCCCGTCTTGACGACCTTGGGCACCGGACAGCCGCAGTTTATGTCGATGCTCTCAACCCCGCTCTCCTTCAATATTGGGAGGGCCCTTTCAACCGGGTCTGCAGATGGCGCGAAGAGCTGGACGGTGAGTTTCTTCTCTCCGTCATATCTGTCCATGAGGAGGATGGTCTTCTCCCCGCCGCGGGCAAGTCCCTCGGCACTCACCATTTCCGATACGGCGCTGTCGGAGCCGAAGCGTGAGCATATCTCACGGAAGGCTTTGTCCGTGTAGCCTGCAAGGGGGGCGAGTATGAGGGTGTCGTTTATGTCCATGGGGACAAGCATATCAGAGAGGGGGAAAAGATAACAGACGGGCCATTCATTTTCCCTCTCCCGATTGATAATCCCTTTCATCCGTGGTAACTTTTTAACCATGAAGAAAAAGCAGATAGTGCACGAAGATGAGAGTGCTTATGTATATGCTATAAAGAATCCTTCGTACAACGACATATGTCTGGGTGCGTGGGACAGTGTAATATATGCGGGAACCCCTGTCGTCTACGATACGAAGTTCGGTCTCGACCTCGGAATCGTCGTGGGGCCGGCACCGACATTCACGAAGGGATACAGGCCGGGAAATCCGGAGCCTGCAGGGGCATGCCTCTGCTTCGGAGATGAAAAGGGCGGTGAGTACGAAGGCACAGAGAACGAGCATCAGTGTCTTTCATGCTTCGGCTGTCAGAGCGGCCGTGAGCCTGTGAAGACTAAGGTCGACGGAGATGTGTTATGGATCGACCATCTGGCAACTCCCTCCGAGATGGCCAGGTACGAGGAGAACAAGCGCGGGGAGGACACCGCACTCGAAGTCTGCCGCGAGAAGATTCTCAAGCACAAACTCGATATGAAGCTCATATCGGCACACTTCCTTCTGGGGGAGAGCAAGGTCATATTCTTCTTCACCTCCGAGGAGAGGGTCGACTTCAGGGAACTTGTGAAGGACCTCGTATCTGTATTCCGGATGCGCATAGAGCTCAGGCAGGTCGGAGTCAGGGACGAATCCAGACTCATCGGAGGACTATCGGTATGCGGGCGTGACTACTGCTGCCATGCGATGAACAGGGAGATGGAGCCCGTCACGATAAAGATGGCGAAGGAGCAGAACCTCTCGCTCAACTCCGCGAAGATCAGCGGCCCCTGCGGCAGGCTTCTCTGCTGCCTTGCTTATGAGTATGATTACTATATGGAGGAGAAGGCCGGAGCACCTCCGGAGGGTACGAAGCTCAAGATCGACCACGATATATGGCGTGTCAGCGAAGTGAACATCCTTTCGCGCAAGCTTACGTGCGTGACGCTCGACGGCAGACAGATATTCATACCCTTCGACGAAGTCTACTTCGACGGCGAGACGGGATTCTGGGAAGTCTACCAGGACTATCAGGATGAACTTTTCAGCGAGGACTAGAGAAGGCGGGGCCGGCAGAGATAAATCAGATTCCGCAATTTCTTTTAAGAAAGTAAGATATTTCTGTTGACCCAATCAATACTTTATGGTAATTTCCTTAATTGTCGTTGGCTACCAGCGATGTTTGATATGATTTTTTGTTATCGTTTGGAGGAAATATAATGTCAAGCAAGTCAGTAGAGAAGAGAGACCGCCAGAATGCCAAGCGCCGTCTCAGAAACCGCGCAGCTAAGAGCACATGCCGCACAGCTGTAAAGAAATTCAATGCAGCTCTCGCAGCAGGCGACAAGGCAGCAGCAAAGGAAGCTCTTGATCTTTCCGTCAAGCTCCTCGATTCTGTAGCAGGCAAGGGTGTCATCCACCAGAACACGGCAAGCAGAAAAAAGAGCAGAATGACGCAGGCATATAACAAGTTGGCTTAACAGGCACTACTTTTTTGGAGATTGAAAATGGAAGAAAAACTTACTAAAGCGGCAATCATTGAGAATCTTCACAACAAGCTCGGCTTCAACAGATCTGAAATCCACAGCATCATTGATGAGCTTTTCGAAGAGGTGAAGGACGGCCTGAAGGACGGTCGTGTCATAGAGCTCAGAGGTTTCGGTACTTTTGAAGTCAGAATCAGAAAGGGCAGAGAGAAGGCAAGAAATCCGAAGACTGGCGAAGTCGTCGCAGTCGACAGGCATGGTGTTGCTATTTTCAGACCCGGTAAGGAACTCAAGGACTTTGTCTGGAACCTTACAGGAGACGAAGAATAATTACTGAACGGAGTTTTCTTTGAAGAATAACTGCTACAGAAGGAACCTCGGAACACTGTGTTCTGAGGTTCTTGTTTTACTTGCATCGGCATTTGTGCTGGCAGCCGCATTCCCCGGCTTCCTTACATCCGACGGAATCGGGTGGCTGAGCCTCATAGCCCTCATTCCCGTCTTCGCAGTAATCAGGAACACGACATGGCGCTGTGTCTGGTTCTACGGTTTTATCTTCGGCCTCATATACTACTTCTTCTTCAACTACTGGCTGAAGGGCTTCCATGCACTGGCAATCGTGATCGCCCCCGTAATCAAGGGCGGCGAGATGATGCTTCTCTTCCTTGCTCTCAAGGCGGTGGACACCGCATTCCCGAAGAGAGGATACATCCTCAAGGGATGTGTGTGGGCGGCCTACGCGTACCTCGCCGAAAACTGGTTCGCCGGCTATCCCTACGGCAATATAGTCTATGCACTCTACCCCTACCGTGTTCTCTATCAGATAGCTGACATAACAGGAATCTGGGGCGTCATATACCTCATGGTATTTCCGCAGGCTTACCTTTCCGGATGGCTTCTCGATTATGTACACAGAGAACCCATGGAGGTTAAAAAGAAGCTCAAAAGTGATATTATCCCCATAATAATATATGCAGTTCTCGTCATAGCGACCATCGTTTACGGTATCTGCATGCTCTCATACTGGGAAGACAGGGAGAGTGACAGCACACTGAGAGTCGTCACAGTCCAGCACAACCACGACTCGTGGAAGGGCGGTTACAGGACATATCTTCATAACTACAACAACCTCAAGAGATATACCACGGAGTCCCTCACGTCAGACCCCGATCTCATAGTATGGTCGGAGACGGCGTTCGTCCCCTCCGTTGCATGGCACACGAAGTACGATGCCGCGGGTACCGTATGGGAGGACATCCACGACCTTACGATCGACTTCGTGGAGTATGCGAAGCAGATAGGAGTTCCGCTTCTCACCGGTAACCCCAAGTCCGTCATAAAGGATGAGACACAGCCTCCGTACGACAGCGAAGGCAACAAGAACAGCGAGGAGTACAACACCGTAATACTCTTCAATGACGGCGAGATAGAAGGCGAGTACATCAAGCAGCACCTCGTACCGTTTACAGAGCACTTCCCATACCAGAAACAGCTTCCCTGGCTCTACAACCTTCTTGTGGCGATGGACTACAACTGGTGGATCCCGGGAGATGAGGCGACAGTCTTCTCCCTCGACGGCGTGAAATTCTCGACGCCTATATGCTATGAGGACTCCTTCAGCTCCCTCGTGGCGGGCTTTGTCGAAAACGGAGCCGAGCTCATAATAAACATGACGAACGACAACTGGTCGAAGAAGGCGTCTGCCGAGTGGCAGCATGCCGAGATAGCGGCATTCAGATGCGTCGAGACACGTAAGAGCATGGTGAGGGGCACCAACAGCGGAATCACATGCCTCATAGTTCCGACAGGCGAGATACAGGATCCCATGGAGCCCTTCACGATGGGATGGCATCTCTATGAGGTTCCCATCTACAGCCAGGAGAACTACGAGAACACATTCTATGTCGAGCACATCGATCTCTTTGCATACATCTTCATCTGGATAAGCGCAGCGGCAGTCGCACTCTTTGTTGTCAAAGAGGTTGTCCTCATCATAAAGAAGAAAAGGAACAGATAAGATATAAAGGACAGAGCCCCGGAGACCGGGGCTTTGTAAACGGGATATAAGAAAAATGAAGCAGGCAAGTCTGATAGTAATCGGAACGGAACTGACAAGAGGAATAATCGAAGATAAGCATACGGCGGTGGTTGCACGCGAGCTCACGCACCTCGGGATCCACTTCAGAGAGAGCGTCCAGACTGCGGACGACGGCACGATAAAGGAGGCGCTCTCGTTCCTCCTTCCCCATAATGACATCATAATAATCACAGGAGGACTCGGGCCTACAAGCGACGACAGGACGCGCCTCTCGATCGCCGAGGCTGCGGGGAGGAAGCTTGTGAGGGATGAAGGAGCATGGGCACACCTTGAAGAAAGCCTCGGGGAGAGGGCGAAAGGCGCAAACGAAAAGCAGGCGTACATCCCCGAAGGCTTCACGATAATCAGAAACCCCAACGGCACGGCACCCGGCTTCTACGGCACTGTCGAGAGTACACTTGTCGTGTCGCTTCCGGGACCTCCGAGGGAGATGCGGCCGATGTTCTATGACTCGGTGCTTCCTCTTCTCGAGTCGCTCTACGGCCTCGAGAAGGACGAGAGGGATGAATATACATCCCTCATTACAGCGGAGGCGAGACTCGAGGAGCTGGCGGAGAGCGCCGACAGCTCTCTTGACTGGGGAACAAGATTCCAGGACTACAAGATAAGTCTCTACGTATCCGGAAAGACGGAGAAGGAGAGGAAGGCCGCTGTGGAGAAGCTAAAGGCTGCGGTGGGGAAGCACCGTATCGAGGAGGGGGATAC
Organism: Lachnospiraceae bacterium; assembly: GCA_963610485.1. Lineage (GTDB taxonomy): Bacteria > Spirochaetota > Spirochaetia > Sphaerochaetales > Sphaerochaetaceae > Ornithospirochaeta. Next base: position 1,856 of record CAVDOI010000005.1, on the reverse strand, counting down.
CTCGGCACTCCAGATGCTTATAGAAACACTCAAAGAAGAGGGTGCTTCGATTTCGTGTGCAGAGAGCTGCACGGGAGGTCTTGCCTCGTCTCTTCTTACATCCGTACCCGGATCATCCGTTTACATGCTCGGCGGTGTCGTATCGTATTCGCCCGAGGTCAAGAAGGCCGTACTCGGAGTCAGAAATGAAACTGTAGACGAATACGGCGTGGTCTCCGAAGAATGTGCGCGGGAGATGGCAGACGGCGTGAGGGAGCGTCTCTCCTCCGGCTACTCCTTCTCGATAACAGGGGTCGCCGGACCGGAGAAGAGCGAGGAAAAGGAAGTGGGGACGGTATGCTTCGCCTTCAGCGGAGAGGGAAGGAAGACAGAGAGCGTCACCATCCACTTCCCCTCATGGGGGAGGGACTCCATAAGACGGCGCAGCACAGTTGCGGCATTCATCCTCATGCGTTCTTTCATCCTCGGTGAAGACACAGAGAATATCGTCTCGTCATGGAGGGTCTTCTGATGAGATACACACAGAGAGAAGTCAACCTCCACACTCACACAAAACTCTCCCATCACGGAAAGGGAATGCCCGTGGACTACCTGAGGCGTGCAGAAGAGGGAGGAAATATAAGGGTGCTGGGCTTCAGCGAGCATGTACCCCTTCCGGATCCCCGTTACCCCGAGGAGAGACTCTCATTTGATGAGCTTCCCCTGTACGTCAGCAGCGTCAGGGAACTCGAGAGCGACAGAATCAAAGTACTCCTCGGCATGGAGTGCGACTGGGAGAGCGCCTTCGCATCCTACTATAGAGACAAGGTGCTTGGAGAGTGGGGCTGTGATTACATCATCGGCTCCGTGCATTATCTTCCGGACAGCAACGGCGTCATGAAGTATGTGGGAAAGCCGGCAAACAGAGGGCTTTTCTCCCTCTCGTCATACGTCTCCCTCTATACGGACATGCTCTCCTCGGGGCTCTTCCTCTACGGCTGCCATCCCGATCTCTTCTTTTCTGTATTTCCCGAGTGGGATGAGGAGACAAAGGCCGCGTCAAAGGACATAATAGCTGCCGCGAAAGACAACGGCATGCCGCTTGAAATAAACGGGAACGGCTTCAGAAAGAAGAAGATGGTGCTTCCCGACGGCACCGGGCGCTTTCTCTATCCCGTAAGGGAGTTCTGGGAGAGAGCAAGAGACGAAGGCATAAAGATTGTCACGGCAAGCGACGCGCACCGGAGCGACTGGGTTGACGGATGGAGTCTTGCCGAAGACTTTGCCTCTCCCCTCGGCATAAGGTGGGCGGAGTACGAACTCGGCGGTGACGGAAAAATCGCGATAGTTCATCCTGATGAGGATTGAGTCCTGCCCGGGGCTGGCTTTTTTCTGTAACTGTTCAACGACAGGTCGTTCAAGTCTCAGTGCGGCATTGAAACGGATGGAGATATCCGGCTGCAATGCAGGTGGGGAATATACGGAGCCGGCCCTTTGACAGCTCTATTAAATGAAATTGCCGCGATTCTGTCAGAGAAATCTTCGTCTCCGATGAAAAATCTTCTTTTTCGTCTACATTAAGTTTCCTGTCATCCTCGTGGCATTTCTACAGCCGAAGTACCTGTCTTGTCCCCGATTGGTGCATATATGCACATGTTTTGCATTGTTATTCCATGGTATGATGAGCCTGCGGGGGCGGAAAGTGAAAAAGATAGAAACAGGCAATAGTTCTTTTGAAAAGCTTATCACCAGAGGAAATCTCTATGTAGATAAAACAAAGTATCTATATAATCTGGCTCGGACACCAGGACGGTATTACTTCCTATCGCGCCCCCGTAGATTCGGCAAGTCTTTGACGCTGAGTACGCTGGAAGCGA
>CAVDOI010000004.1:0-45412 GCA_963610485.1 Lachnospiraceae bacterium | reverse complement strand
CGGTTAGATTGCGTATAGTTTATGCAAAGACTGAAATGCTATTGCATAAAACTCGTTTTAATCTACATTTCTATATAATCATTTGCAATTTGCTAGCAATTAGACTATTGATTTTGTTGACAAATGAGTGTGGAGCCGTTAAAACGAACATAAGCAGGAGGAGTCACTATGCTTTTAGAATTCAAGATCAGAAACTACAAATCCTTTGCAGAAGAAACAACGTTCTCCATGGTTCCTGCTCCTAAGCAGACCGGACTTGATTACAGTCTCCTTACTGAAAAGACAGGAAGCAGAAAATGCAAAGCACTCTGCTCTGCTGTAATATACGGCCCCAACGCATCCGGAAAGACAAACATCATCGGTGCAATGGAAACCCTCAAGGCTGTTGTCTTGAGAGGGAACATAAAAAACGCCGACATGAGTCTCTCCCCGAATGTTGCATCGTCTTCTCTGGAACTGATTCCCAACTGCGATAGCAAAGGCGGAACCACAGAGTTTTCAATTACCTTTGTGGAGAAAGGGCTTCTCATCAGCTACTCCGTGATAATGGAGCTGGGAAAGTTCCTTGAGAAAGACTATCCCCGCAGGATTGTAGAAGAGAAGCTTATCGTCAATGAAAAGATGGTATTCTCCCGCGGAAAGGAATTTGATGTTGCTCTTCCTGCAGTCATCAAGCCTCTCTCCAATGCAAGCACTAAAAGGATCAGCCCGAAAACAAAAGAGATTGCCGCAAGCAGTCTTTCAGATACAGAGCTGTTTCTGACAAATGGCTTCAAAAGCATCTTTGCCCAGGATCTGGTTACACTCATCACCGATTGGTTCAGCAATAAGTTCATGGTCATCTACCGCTCCGACGCCATGAAGGTCATGCACAGATTTTCGGAGCCGAAAGAAAACACGATCTATGTTGAAGCAACGCTTACTGAGGCGGCAAAGGAATTCGGAATCAACTCCAACGCCCTGGGCTACCGTGCCGACAGCGAAGGCAATGACGTCATGCTCTGCTCTATTTTCGATAACAACAAGATTGCCATTCCTGCTGAGGTCTTCGAGTCCTATGGAACCATACGTTTCATAAACGAATTCCCATTGGTCATCAATGCCCTTCTGAATGGAGGAACACTGGTAATGGATGAATTCGATGCTTCTATACACCCGATGGCTTTGATGAACATCATCTCGATATTCCATAACGATGAAATCAACAAGAACCATGGCCAACTGATTTTCAACACACACAATCCGATATTCCTGGACGCATCACTGTTCAGAAGAGATGAAATCAAGTTTGTAGAAAGAGACGCCGAGACAAACCACAGTACACACTATTCTCTTTCAGACTTCAAGACAGCAGATGGTGTAAGAAAAGGTGAAGACTACATGAGCAACTATTTCGTTAACCGATATGGGGCAATCAGTGATGTAAACTTTGCGCCGATCCTCGAGAAAATCATTGCTGCAAAAGAGGTAAAATAGTTTTTAAAACAATTCCCCTCACAACAGGAAACTGCAAGGGGATAAATACAAAGATGAGTATCGAGCCTCAGAGAGGTTGCTATGCTGTTTTCTGCATAACGCACCCTTCTTGAGAGGAAATACTCTATACTGCAATCGTCTCCGCCGCTCTCAGAATGCCCATTCGCCCTTACGGAAGACGGGGACCGTCTTTCCGTCCTTCGTGACGGCGTCGATGTCGAGTGTTTCGGAGCCTATCATGAAGTCGATGTGGATCATAGAGTCGTTGACGCCCTTCTTCTGACACTCTTCCTTCGTAAGATTCTCGTAGCCTTTAACGGCACTGTCGAAGCCCTGTCCGAATGCTATGTGGCATGTCGCATTCTCGTCGAAGAGTGTGTTGTAGTAGAGGATGCCCGACTGACGGATGGGCGAAGAGTTGGGAACGAGGGCGCACTCACCAAGGTATGATGCTCCTTCGTCTATTGTCAGAAGCTTTCCGAGAAGTTCCTCGTTCTTCTCTGCCTTCCATTCAACTGCCTTTCCGTCCTTGAACCGGATATGGAAATTCTCTATGAGGTTGCCGTTGTAACAGAGCGGCATCGTGGCATAGACAACGCCGTCTGCCCTCCCCTTCTTCGGGGATGTGAAGCATTCCTCGGAGGGGATGTTCGGCTGGAAGTAGACCCTTCTTTCACCGATTGTCGTCTCACCGCCGCCCTAGAATACAGATTCCTCCATGAGCCCTACCGTGAGGTCTGTTCCTTCGGGAGAAGTATAGTGAAGGCTGTCGATACCGAGAGAGTTGAGATAGTCGCATCTTTTCTTGAGATCCGCGTCATGTTCCTCCCATGCCTTGATAGGATCCGAGAGGGCTCTCGAGCAGTAGAGGATCTTCTCCCAGAGTGCCTCGACGGCGGCCTTCTTCGAAAGCTCCGGGAAGAGCTTCTTAGCCCATTTCTCTCCCGGCACCGCTACGATGCACCACTGGTATTTACCGTCCATCTGGTCTCTCAGCTTCTTGAACTTCTTTCCCTTTGCCTGTACTGCGATACCCATCTTCCTTATATCGACACCTTTGAGGCCGTCGGGATCGTCGGAGTCGAGCCATATGCGGCATGGAAGCTTATCGACGCCGTCACGGTACTTCTCGACCTCCCACTTGTCGATGGTTTTCAGCGTTTCGTCCGATCTCCAGTTGATATGGAGCTTCTGTATCTCCTGATTGAGCCATTCGACTCTGACAAGGCGGGCGCCACGCCTGTAGCATTCCTCTGTCACGAGGGCCGTGAAATCTGCACTCTCGGTATTGGCCTGGATGATTACATCCTGCCCCTTCTGGAGGTTGATTCCGCTTTCGACGATAAGCTTTGCGTAATTCTTCAACAGTGTCTTTTTCATATGTATCGTATCCTTCTTCTTATGCTATGAGTGTGTAGAGGTAGATAAGTGCGGCAGTCTGCAGAACTGCCATCAGCGGGAAGAAGACGGCGAAGTACCAGTGCTTCGTCTTATGGTGCATGACTATCATGCCCAGTGTTCCCCCCAGTCCTCCGAAGAGAGCCGTGAATAGAAAGAGCGTCTTCTCGGGAATACGCCGCTTTCCGCCCTCCGCCTTCTTCTTGTCTGCGGCCATGAGCGTGAACGCCGTTATGTTCGTGACGGCAAGTACGGCCGCCGTGATGAGTATCGCAGTTTGTGACATATCTTCTCCTTATTTTTCATAAGCGGGAAGCTTCTCCCACTCTTTTCTCACGAGGTTCTCCACAACCGAGCCCAGTTCCTTCTGTTCATCCTCCGAGAGAGAGAGAGTCTCGACCTTCGGCAGGAACTTTATATAGACGTCGACCGGCGTGAGGGTGTGTGCACTCTCTAAAAGATAGCGGTCGTTCCTGATGGCGACAGGAACTACGGCACAGCCCGTGCGCTGGGCGATCTTGAAGGCCCCGTTCTTGAATGTCCCGATTTCTCCTGTCCTGCTTCTCGTTCCCTCGGGGAAGACGACGATGGACTTTCCCTCTTCTATCTTCTTGCATCCCGTTCTTATAGCCTCGACAATGCTGTGGGCGCCCTTGCGGTCTATCTTGATGCACCCCAGTGCAACAAGGCAGCCGTGCATGACGGGAACGGAGAAGAGTTCCTTCTTCGCCATCATGGCGGGAAAGTGTCCGAGAACCATATAGAAGAGCGGGACGTCGATGAGGGAGTTGTGGTTCGGTGCATAAACGACACTCTCTCCCTTCTGCGGGATGTTCTCCCTTCCCTCGACATGAACTCTCGCCCCGAGGAATACAACGATCCACCAGCAGAGGATGTAGAAGAAGAAATGCGAGACCCTCTCGCCTGTCTTCTTCATCCCGATAAGAGTGAAGAGCCAGTAGAATATGATCCCGATTACCGCGAAGACGAAGAACGGGATTATTATGACTGCAGAAATGAATATGCGGATGAACTTGAGTACTTTCTTCATTGTTTCCTTTCTCTTTATTTGAGGGAATACAGCCTGTAGTAGAGGCCCTTCTTCTCCAGAAGCTCCTCATGGCTTCCCTTCTCCTCGATGTGGCCTTTGTTGACGACGAAGATCTCGTCGCTGTCGATGATCGTCGAAAGGCGGTGTGCTATGACGATGCTCGTCCTGCCCTGGGCAAGCTTGTTGAATGCATCCTGTATCTCCCTCTCGCTCTCTGTGTCGAGGGACGATGTCGCCTCGTCGAAGATGAGTATCGGGGGATTCTTCAAGAAGACGCGCGCAATGCTGAGTCTCTGCTTCTGGCCTCCCGAGAGTCTCGTCCCCCTCTCGCCGACTTCGGTATCGAGTCCGTCGGGAAGCGAGTTGACAAACGCAAGGAGGTTGGCCTTCTCGACTGCCTGCCATATCTCGTCATCGGTGGCATCGGGCTTGCCGTATGTTATGTTGTCGCGGATAGAGGCGTCGAAGAGGAATACGTCCTGCTGGACAAAGCCTATGTTCGCCCTGAGGGAGCGCTGCGTGACGGAGTCGACATCCTGGCCGTCGATCGTTATCGAGCCTGAGGTGCGTTCATAGAAGCGCGCAAGGAGGGAGACGGCAGTGCTCTTTCCCGCCCCGCTCTCTCCGACAAGCGCAACTCTCTTTCCGCCCTCCACCTTCATATTGAAGTGGTCGAGGACAGGTTCGTCCTCTCCATCGTACGAGAATGAGACATCTCTGAATTCGACTTCGCCTTCCGTTACGACGAGTGGCTTTGCGTCTGGTGCGTCGTTGATCGAGGGCAGCACGTCCATGATCTCGGTAAAGCGTTCGAAGGACGATACTCCCTGTGTGAACTGCTCTGTGAAGTTGATGAGCCTGTCTATCGGGGGCAGAACCACGGAGACGTAGAGTATGAAGGCCGCAAGGTCTGCGACCGTCACCTTCCCCTTTACGATGAGAAGTATGCCTCCCGCAACGGTTACGAAGTAGTAGAGCTGACGCATGAACTGTATACCCGTCTGGTAGGCGGCCATCTCGCTGTACATGTCCTCCCGGCTCTTTCTGAGGGCGGTGTTGCTCTTCTTGAACTTCTCCTCCTGCTCATCCTCTCTCGAGTAGGACTTGACCTCCCTTATTCCCTGGATGGAGTTTTCGGCTGTGACGTTTATCTCGGCGATCTTCTTTCTGATGACCCTGTTGCTTCTCTTGAGCCTTCCGTTGAATACGATGCCGTAGACAGCCATCACAGGAAGGGGGATTATCGAGACCAGAGCCAGCGGCGGGCACATGAGGAACATCAATATGTATGCCCCCGCAATCGTCAGGAGTGATATCACAAGATCTTCGGGGCAGTGATGAGCGACCTCGGCAATATTGAAGAGGTCGTTGGAGATGCGGCTCATTATGTCGCCCGTCTTGTTCCTGTCGAAGTAGGAGAACGAGAGTTTCTGGAGGTGGTGGAAGAGATCGACTCTCATGTCGTTCTCTATCCATACCCCGAGGTAGTGCCCCCACTTTATCCTTATGTGGATACAGACTGCGTCAAGTATATACAAAGAGAGTATGAGCGCCAGATAGAAGACTATGACGGAGGTCACTATCCCCTCGGAGGGGCCCTGGATTAAAGCAAGGAGCTTCCTCACGAAGTACGGCGCGAATATCGAGAGAAGTGACGCGGCGGCCGCCACAGTCATATCGAGCCAGAACCATCCCCTGTAAGGTTTGTAGTATGCCGTGAACCGGGAAAGAAGTCCTTTCTTCACTTCTTCTCTCCCCTGAAGAAGGATGCAACCTTCTGCCAGAAGCTTTTCTTCTCCGGTGCCGCTGTCTTTGTCGCCGCCGGTTTTGTCTCCGCCTTCAGTTCCGGCTTAGTCTCCGTCTTCTGCTTAGTCTCCGTCTTCGGCTTTGTCTCCGGCTTCGGCTTAGTCTCCGTCTTATGCTTTGTTCCTGTCTTCGGTTTTGCCTTCGTCTTACCGGCTGTTGAATCGGTAGAAATATTGTCACCGTCCTGGGAGAATGCGTTCTGGTAGTACTTCATCCTCTCTTCGAGGCTCATGGTCTTGAGGGCGTCGAAGTCCGTCTTGGACTTGTACGAGAATGCATCGTCACGCTTTGCGCTGATCTCCCTGTCGCGGAATGTGGGCTTCTTTGTCCTGACGTCCCTCGTGCTTCCGGAAGGACGGCGCCTCGAGGATGAGCGCTGTCTCTCGCGCCTCGGAGCACGGTAGCCCGAGGACTTGTCCTCGACACTCTCGAGCCCCTCCTCGTCGGCCCACTTCACGGGAATCTTCATTCCTATGAAGTCCTCTATAGCCTCGAGGCCGTAGATGTACTCCTCGCATGCAAGTGTCACGGCCTTTCCCGACTTGCCGGCTCTCGCCGTACGTCCGATGCGGTGAACATAGTTCTCATAGTCCTCCGGAATATCGTAATTGACGACGAGTTCGAGGTCGTCTATCTGGAGACCGCGTGCGGCGACGTCTGTCGCGACAAGGAAGTTGAGCTTCCCTTCCTTCATTCTCTCGATTGTCTCGAGCCTCTTCTTCTGGGGCATGTCGCCCATGAGGTACTCCGTCTTATACCCGTTGAGATTGAGTCTCTTCGACACCTCCACAGCCTTGTCCTTTGTGTTGGTGAATATGAGGCACGACTGCGGGTTGATCTTCTTCAGTATTGAGAGAAGAAGGGGGAACTTCTCCTCCTTTGATACATGGAAGAGCTCCTGCTCTATCTCCTTGACGGTGACCTCCTCCGGCTGGATGAGAATCTCCTCGCTGTTGTTCATATAGCCCCATGCAAGGTTTCGCACACGTGATGAAAGAGTTGCGGAGAAGAGCATCGTCTCCCTCTCCTCTCTGTCCCTGAGGAGGGAGAACATCTTCTGGATGTCGGGGAAGAAGCCCATGTCGAACATCCTGTCGGCCTCGTCGAGGACGAAGATGTCGAATCCTCTGAAATCTATCTTGCGGCTCTTTGCATAATCGAGGAGTCTTCCGGGTGTTCCTACATAGAGGTCAAGACCCTCCCTGATCTCCCTGTCCTGTTCGCCGTAGCCCACGCCGCCGTAGAAGCATCCGATACTGTAGCCCTCTATTCCCTTTGCAAGGATTGTCGCATCCTCCTCTATCTGGACTGCAAGCTCCCTTGTCGGAGCGACGACGAGCGCCCTGCTCTTTCCGCCGCTTTCCAGATAGCGCTGGAGGATCGTGATAAGGAAGACCGCAGTCTTTCCGCTTCCCGTCTTGGACTGCACCATGACGTCTCTTTTCCTAAGGGTTACCGGAAGCACCTTTTCCTGTACTTCCGTGCAGTTTTCGAAGCCTGCACCCTCTATGCCTTTCAAAACTTCTTCTCTTAAACCGAGTTCACTGAATTTCATTCTTTTCTTTCCTGCTTAAAGCTTATTTATTACTGCTGACCTTGTCTATTCACTCGAATTTCAACACTTCCCTGGGTTTTGAACCGTTGGCAGGTCCCACTATGCCGTCATCCTCCATCTGCTCGACGATTCTCGCAGCCCTGTTGTAGCCGATCTTGAGGCGCCGCTGGAGGTAGGAGGCCGATGCGCTCTTGCGTTCGTAGACGATCTTCTTCGCAGCTTCGTAGAGGTCCTCCTCCCCCTCGTCGTCGAAGAACTCCTCATCCCCGTCATCCTCGCTCTCCGGGTCGTCGAATACCGACTCCTCGAGAAACTCCGCCCGCGAGTTGTGGTTCGCTACGAATGCCGTCACTGCCTCGACTTCTCCGTCGGATACGAATGCGCCCTGTATTCTTGTCAGCCCGCTTGCCGCCGGATCCATGAGGAGCATGTCGCCCTTCCCCAGGAGGTTCTCCGCTCCGTTTTCATCGAGGATGACACGTGAGTTGACTCCGCTCGATACCGCGAATGCGATACGCCCGGGGAGGTTGGACTTGAGAGTACCGAGAATGACATCGCTGCTCGGACGCTGCGTTGCAAGTATCATGTGGATACCCGCAGCTCTCGCCTTTGCCGCGATACGGCTGATTGCCGTGTCCATCTCCTTGCCCACGACTGCCATGATGTCGGCGAACTCGTCCATTATAAGGACTATGTAGGGAACCTTCTCGACGCCCTTGAGCTCTCCCGAGAGAATCTTTTCATTCAGGCCTATTACGTTCCTCACTCCGTAGCGTGCCATCATCGAGTAACGGCGCTCCATTTCGCTGACGAGCCACTCGAGTGCCTTGATTGCACGCTTGGCATCCGTGATGACAGGTGTCAGGAGGTGTGGTATTCCGTTATATATCGTAAGCTCGACGACCTTCGGGTCGACCATGATGAGTCTCACATCTGTCGGATCCTTCTGATAGAGGATCGTGTTGACGAAGGCGTTTATACAGACACTCTTACCGGAACCCGTCGTACCCGCGATGATCATATGAGGCATCTTCGAGACATCGATCACTATCGGCTCACCGGTGACGGTGCGGCCGAGAATCATCGGGACGCGGAAGCCCATGTATTTGGGATTGTCGCGGAGTGCAAAGACCATGTCCTTGAAACCTATGATCGATATCGAGGGATTCGGGACTTCGATACCGACAGCCTGCTTTCCGGGAACGGGTGCGAGGATTCTCACCTTCTTGCCGCCGAGGGCGTAGCTGAGTTCTGCATCCCTTGCCGTTATACGGCTGATGATCATGCCCTGTGCAAGCCTGAGCTCGTACATCGTAACTGCAGGACCCTTTATTATGTTCGAAAGCTCTACCGAGATCTTCTGGTCGGCCAGTGTCTTCACGATTATCTCACCCTGCGACTGCGTGAATGCATCTATCTCCTGGCTTATCTTCGGATATTCCTTCAAAAGCACTGGGGAGGGCGGTGTATAGACTGTCTTCTGCCTCATCGCGATTGCCGTCAGGCCTCCGCGGTTGGACGCAAGGTCCCCCACGCCCACGATGAGATTGAAGTCGTCCTCCATCTCCTCGTCGCTCTTTGTCTCATAGACCTTCTTCCCGTCCTCGTTCTCGGTGACGCTTCTCACTCTGGGTGTCTCGGGAGGGACAAATTGAGGTTCGGGAGTAGAAGCGGCGACGATTTTCTTCTCCTCCTGAGGAAGAGGAGACGGCGTCTCCTTCCTCTTTGTTTCAGGAGCAGGCTCATCCGCCTTCTTCTCTACGGGGGCCGTGAACACCGGCTTCAAAGGCTTCTCCTCCTCTAAAGACGATGATGCGGAGTACGGGTTTCTGACTTCGCTTTCGTCTTCGGCCCTGAATGCACGTCCGGGAGTATATGAGACTGTCGTCTCAGCGCTCTTCTTTGCGTCATCCTTCAGCGCTTCGAAGAGCTTGTATCTCGGGTGGTCTTTCGATATGTAGGAAGGAGCTGTGTCGTCATCCGCTTTCTCCGTGGCAGGTACGTTCTGTACGCTCTTTCCGTTCTGAAGGTTCCTGAACATCTGGTAGCGCGGGTGACTGGGATCGAGAGAGGACGGTGCTATATGTTCCTCACTCCGTCTCCCCTGCACCTGAGGCGTCTCGGTGTGTACTCCGTCCTGGAGATTCTTGAAGAGACGGTATCGCGGATGGCTGGGGTCGAGTGTGGATGGAGCGAACGATGACGGCTCTCTTTCCTCTCTCTTCTCCTCTTCATTTTCGAGTCCGATGATGGGGCGCTGCCTCGATTGAGGCTGCTCGTTTACGGACGGCTGGGAGTTATACATCTCGAGAGTTGCCTCGAGCATGCCGCCTTCCCTGAAGTGTTTTGTATTGAGGAGTGCGGCCTTGTCGACTTTTTCTTCTTGAGTGCTGTCGTTGTCCCACTCTCCGGCATCTATCTCGTTCTTGAGGTTGTCTATGAATGAAGAACTCTCGACAAGACGTGGCTTCTCATCTTCGGGAAGTGCCGTCTGCTCATTCTCCCCGTCGTGGTGTCCGATGGTTTTGAGCTGCGGCATCTCTTCAAACGAGGGGAACGAGAGAGGTGTGTCGGGGTTGCCGATCGTGCTTTCGTACTCGGGCGCCGGACCTATGTCATTCTCCTTCTCCTTTCCGACCTTTTCGTCGGCCTTCCTCGTCTTCTCCTCTTCCTTCTTCCTCTTCTTCTCCTCCCTTGCCTCTTCGAGGGCGGCCTTCTCCTCCTTCTTCTCTTCCTCTTCGCGGAGTCTGTCCTGCTCCTTTGCCTTCTTTCTGTCTTCCTTTGCCCTTTCCTTATCGCGCCTCAGTTCTTCCTTCTCGCGCTTCTTCTCGTATTCCTTCTGCTCCCTGGCCCTTTCCTTCTCCCTCTTCTTCTCCTCGGCCTTCGTCTTCTTCTCGAGTTCGAGTGAGTAACGCTTCTCGTCTCTCGCCCTCTCCCTCTCGGCCTTCTCGTTGAGCTTCTGCTGTCTCTTTCTCGCCTTCTCCTCCTCGAGAGTCTCACGGCTCTTTATCGCACCTTCCTTCTCGAGCTTCTTTATGAGGATTCCCCTCTTCTTACTCCACTTCTCGTCGTATGTTCTGAAAGCGGCGAGAAGTACGAAGCACAGGAGCACTTCGAGAACGAAGAGTATGTAGAAGAGCTTCGGATCAGATTGGTGGAGCGTGTCGGGGACGAATGACGCGAACTCAGATTCCGAGGAGGCACGAAGCGCCGTCTGGAGTGTTCCGTAGACGAAGAAGAGAAGCGGAACTACTGTCATCGAAAACGGCTTACGGAGTCTGAATGCGAAGACGAGTATTCCCTCGAGGAGGAAAAAGACGCCGGGAGCTACAAGGCCGTAGCCGCCCTCCCGGAGTGCACACTCTCTTCCGATGTGCGAGAGGATTGATGTGAGAGGTGCTTCAAGAAGCCCCAGTCCCTCTAATATTCCGAATATTGTGAATGCGGTCCCCAGCAGTGTGAAGATCCATGCTATGACAAGTGAAAACTTTCCTTTTCTCATTTCTTCCCCCAGTTCTCGAGAACGAGGATATTCCTCTCCTCATCCAATCCCGGTACCTCAAGCGGGATTATCTTCTCATCGAAGGTGTAGCCGGCGCTGCGGAGAGCCGAAACCTCACCTGATGTGTTAGCCCCTGTTCCCTTATAGAAGAGAGCCTTCGATGAAAGCTTCACGGCGTCGGATGCTATGTCGGCTACGGGATGGAAGGCCCGCGCCGTGACGGCATCAAAGCGCTTCCTGATATTCTTTATGTCGGCGTCGATGACGACGGCGTTGTCGAGTCCGAGCACGGCCGTGACCGAACGCAGGAACCCCGCACGCCTCTGCATTCTCTCGATGAGATAAAACTCCCTCGAAGGAAAGAGAATTGAAAGCACGATTCCCGGAAGTCCCGCACCAGAGCCCATGTCGGCGATTCTGTCGCCGTCTTCTGTCTTTTCGAGAAAGACAGGGTAAGCGGAGGCCGAGTCGAATATGTGGCGCATGATTATCTCATTCCTCTCCTTCGATCCCACAAGCTTGAGGGAGGGATTGAAGAGCATTATTTCATCTGTATAGCGCTCGAGAAGTGCACTCTTCGGGGAGACGTCATCTACTCCGAGAGCGTCGAGGTATTCTTCGATTCTATCTTTTTCCATCATTTCTCTCCGCAAGATGCACAGCAAGTATTGCAGTATCTGAAACCCTGACTCCGCTGATCCTTCCCGCCTGGCCGACGGATGCCGGTTTAAAGAGCTTGAACTTCTCCCGGCTCTCGGCACTGAGACCCTCGACGGCGTCGTAGTCGAAGTCCTCGGGGATTCTCATGTTCTCCCTCTTCTTCGCCCTTTCGACGTCAATCTCCTGACGCTTCAGGTACCCCGAATATTTTACATCAAGCATGACTGCATTGAGAACGCCCTCACTGTAGTTTTTGAGTTCGGGTATTTCATCCATGGTGAAGATGTCACTCCCGCTTTCAACAAGTCTCTCGAGTCCGTTCTTACCCCTCGCCTTACTTGCCCTGAGGAGTTCCTTTATCTCATCCATCTGTCTCAGCTTCTCCCTCAGTCTCTCCATCTTCTCTTCCGTAGCCAGTCCGGCTTCATAGCCGACACTCGTGAGCCGGACATCTGCCGAGTCGTGCCTCAGGGAGAGCCTGTACTCTGCGCGTGATGTGAACATCCTGTAGGGCTCCTTCGTGCCCTTTGTCACGAGGTCGTCGATGAGAACACCGATGTAGGCATCGGTTCTTCCGAGGACGACGGCCCTTTCTCCCTTGAGGCGCTGGCATGCATTTATGCCGGCCATGAGCCCCTGCGCCGCAGCCTCCTCATAGCCGCTTGTGCCGTTGGTCTGTCCCGCAACGAAGAGCGAGGAGACTATCTTCGACTCGAGGGAGGGCAGAAGATCCAGCGGATCGAGGTAATCATATTCGACGGCATAGGCCGGTCTCATTATCTCGACCCTTCTAAGACCCGGGAGTGTGCGGATAAAACGGTGCTGCACCTCTTCGGGAAGCGACGAAGAGAGTCCGTTGAGATACATCTCCTCGCTTCCGATCCCCTCGGGCTCGACGAAGATCTGATGGCGCTCCCTTTCGGGAAACCTCACGACCTTGTCCTCGATGGAGGGACAGTATCTCGGGCCCTTTCCGACGATTTTGCCTCCGTAAAGGGGGGAACGGTGGATGTTATCGCGTATTATCTTATGGGTCTCCTCGTTCGTATATGTGATGTAACAGGGAACGGAGGGCCTCTCGACTCTGTCGTAGTCGAAGGAGAACGGCATCATGACGGGGTCTCCATCCTGCTTCTCCATTTCATCGAGGTCGAGGGAGGAGAAACGCACCCTTGCAGGCGTTCCCGTCTTCATTCTCCCGACGTGGAAGCCGTACTCCCTGAGCCTGTCCCCCAGCCCCAGAGCCGCGCTCTCGCCAAGTCTTCCCGACGGAGCATCATATTCGCCGATGAATATGCGGCCGTTCATGAATGTGCCAGTCGTGAGTACAACGACACGTGCGCTTATTCTCCAGCCACGTTCGGTGACGACGCCGACGATCTCCTTCTTCCCGTTCTTCTCCTCGATGATGAAGTCGACGACGGTATCCATAAAGAGAGAGAGCTTCTTCTCCCTCTCGCATGTCTCCTTGGCCGCTCTCGAGTAGGAGAATTTATCCGCCTGTGCACGCGGTGCCTGGACAGCAGGACCGCGTGATCTGTTCAGAATTCTGAACTGAATCATATTGCTGTCGATGAGATGGCCCATCTCACCGCCGAGGGCGTCTATCTCCCTTACGAGGTTCCCCTTCGCAAGTCCCCCCACTGCAGGATTGCAGCTCATGCGCCCGATGGCATCGAGCGACTGTGTTATCATAAGAGTGTCATAACCCTCCCTCGAAAGAGCGAGGGCGGCCTCTATGCCGGCATGTCCGCCGCCTATGACTATTGCATCATAATCTCTCATTCTTCACTTCCCTAGACAGAAAGACGAGAACAGTTCGTCAAGAACGTCCTCAGTTGTAATTTCACCCGTGAGCTCCCCGAGTGCCTCGAGTGCACTCTGGAAGAAGAGCGCGATGATGTCGGCACTCATGTTGCGGTTCGCCATGGCATCGCGGAGTGCCGAGGCAGTCTCGTCGATCTTCTCCTTCTGCCGCCTGCTCTCTATCACGGGAACGGAGGAGAATGTTTCGACTTCACTCGAGAGCTTTCCGCTAACGGCCTCTATGACCCTCTCAAGGCCCTCGCCTGTCAGAGACGAGAATGAAAGCCCGTCGGGGTGTGTGATGTCGCTCTTGGAGTGCACATATATGGTTTTATCCCGTTTGACTGGGGGTTCCTTCTCCTCTCCGTCGAGAACATAGACGATGAGGTCCGCTTCCTCCATCATCCTCTCGGAGCGGCTGATGCCCTCCCTCTCGACTTCGTCGCTGCCGTCTCTCAGGCCTGCGGTGTCGAAAAGACGAACGGGGATGCCGTCCATCTCGCACCCGGCCTCGATGTAGTCCCTCGTCGTCCCCGCAAGCGGTGACACGATGGCCCTGTTCTCCTTCAGAATGGCGTTGAAAAGGCTGGACTTACCTGCATTTGTCTTTCCCGCAAGAACGACCTTCGCACCCTCGGAGTAGATCCTCGCGGCGCGGTATGTGGCACTCACTGCCTCGAGGCGTGTTATAAGCGACTCGACTCTCTCCACGGGAAAGACCCAGTCCTCGATTATCTCATCCTCGCCGTAGTCAAGCTGCACCTCAAGAGAGGCAAGTATATTCACGATTTCATCCCTGATTTCTCCGGCTTCACGCTTCACGGCTCCCGAGAGACGCTCCACGGCGTCCTCACGCCCCCTTTCGCCTTTCGCCTTCACAAGCTCCTCGACAGCCTCCGCCTCGGTAAGGTCCATCTTCCCGTGCATGAATGCGCGGTATGTAAACTCGCCTCTAAGAGCCTTTCTGAACCCCGCCGTCTCCAGCACTCCCGATACCGCCCGGATAACCGGAAGAGAGCCGTGGCACATTATCTCGAAGGCCTCCTCGGATGTGTAGCCTCTGCCCTTCTCGTACTTCACGACGACGACCTCATCAACCGGGCAGCCCTTTTCATCGATTATCCAGCCGTGTACGGCCGTATTGCTTGCGCGGCCTTCGAGTCTCCCTTTGAAAAAGGGAGCAAGAAGAGAGAGCGAGGCGGTGCCGCTTGCTCTGATTACGGCCAGAGCTGAGGGTGCGTATGGTGTGGCGAGAGCGTAGACAGGCTCATCCGTTGTGTATTGAAGCATGGTTTCATTCTAGTCGCAAACGCCTCTCCGATACAATACGGCATATCCTGATGGACCAGAAAATTTACTTTTGATAAACTGTATATATGTTTGATTTTACAGCTCAGAAAAACCGCAGCGTTCTCTTTCAGAATATAAGAAAATTCTTCCTAGAGAGGGATTATCTCGAAGTATCGACTCCGACACTCTCTCCCTACCTCATTCCCGAGCCTACAATAAAGACCTTTTCAACGACATTTTCGAACGAGTTCGTAGGAAAGAGGGATTTCTACCTCATACCCTCGCCCGAAATCTTCATGAAGGAGATGCTCGCCTCCGGCTCCCCCTCGATCTTCCAGATATCACAATGCTTCAGGAACGCCGAGCAGCTTGGCGATGTGCATAATCCCGAGTTCACGATGCTCGAATACTACACTCTCGGCTACGACGACACCGACTCCATCGCACTCACAATCGAGATGCTTGAAAAGACGGCTGTCGAAGATGCACCGTGGCTGAAGAAGAATCCCCTCATCCTCACAGTCGAAGAGGCGATGTGGAGATTCGCCACCGTCGACCTCATGAAGGCCCAGGACATATCGCAGCTGAGGGAAGATGCCGAAAGGCTCGGGCTCTCCGTCCCCGAAGGAGAAGCATGGGAGGATACGTTCAACAGGATCTTCCTGACGTACGTAGAGCCCAATCTTCCGGCCGACAGGGAGGTCTACCTCCGCGATTACCCCGTGCAGATAGAGTGCCTTGCAAAGAGCTATCCCGACAGACCCTACCGCAAGCGCTGGGAGATGTACATAAGCGGCGTCGAGATTGCGAACTGCTACGACGAGGAGACAGACAAAGATAAGATAAGGGCCTACTACGAAAAGGAACAGAAGAAGCTCGAGGAGGAAAGAAGGCTGACGGGGGAGGTAATATCACCTGCAGACCCGGCATTCCCCCTTCTCGACATGCCCTCATCATCCGGCGTCGCCATAGGACTCGACCGTCTTCTCATGGTCAATCTCTCGAAGAAGGAGATAGCACCCCTCCTTTCGTTCCCGATGTGCGACCTCTTCAGAAGATAGGAAATCACAGCCTGTGAAGAAAATAAACATATCGTAATCGAATTGAAAAACGCATCTGAGGCTGTCATAACCGGAAAGTAAGACCGACATCGGAATCCATGCCTCCTCTGCCTCCGACAGCTGAAAACTGCAGAAAGAATGATTTATGACACAAGAAATTACCTTTCCGACCTTCTTTACACTGATTGTGACTTTCTGTTATTCTGTCACGTGGTTAAACTGTTAATTTAATTTGAGGTATAAAGAATGATTAAAGCAGGACAGATTGAAAAAGGTACAGCTCTCCTCATCAAGGGTCAGCCATTCCTCTGTATTGAAAGAGAATTCGTAAACCCTGGTAAGGGTTCTGCATTCGTAAGACTCAAGCTCAAGAGCCCGGCTACAGGCCAGACACTCTCCGAGACCATGAAGTCCCAGGACAACGCTGAAGACATTACAATCGAAGACAGAACATTCCAGTATCTTTACAATGACGGCGAAAACTTCGCTTTCATGAATGTTGAAAACTACGAGCAGATCGAAGTTCCCATGAAGAACTTTCCCGACTACGAATACATCATGAAGGACGGCGAGACATACCGCCTTACACTCTGGGAGGACCAGGTTCTCGACATCCAGGTTCCGAGCAAGGTCGTCTACGTCGTAACCGAAACCGAAGACGCTGCACGCGGCGATACAGTCCAGGGCGTCACAAAGGATGCAGTCCTCGAGACAGGTCTCAAGATCAGAGTCCCCGGCTTCATCAAGCAGGGTGAGAAGGTCAGAGTCAACACAGAGACCAAGGAATATCTTGAAAGAGTCAACGACTGATTAAGAATCATCAAGATGAGAAGCCCCCGGGTCAATTCCGAGGGCTTTTTTCTTTTCCTGTCAAACATCTCTCAAGAAGGACAGTATTTACGGACATTCTCTCTGAACTCAGCAACTGTCATATTTGCTCTTTCTGCAGCCTTTTCTTCAGGAATAAGTCCGTCATGTACCATCGGCAAGGGTTTTGATTACACCTTCAGCACGACCTTCTTCCTTAACGAGGGACAAAGCCCTCTCCTCATTATATTCGGTGATGCATATTCTCTTCACCTCCGCCTTGTTCGCCATAATGAACTTACGGATGACAAAGTTTTCCGGCATTTCCTCAAGTGCTGCATCCACTGCATCTTCAGGTTTCCGCATCTCCTTTAGATTCACATTTATCCGGTCTATCAACCATGTGTATTCTTTAAGTGGCTGACATCTGTCAAGGAGTTCTTTGTTTCTGCCGTAGTTTATGTTGATCATCGTGACAGCAACTTCTATGTCGCTTTTCTCTGCAAAGGAAGAACTGAGGCAAAGCCCGCCTCCGTCATTCTTCTCTTCATCATCGTCGTAAAAACAGATACATCTCGGAGCAGGAAACATCTGCAGCGACGAACTTTCAAGATTGTAACCATACTCGATATACTTTGAGTAAAGCTCTCCCAGATAGAGAAAAAACCTCATCGGAATATTCGGGTTATATGATTTGTTGTCATAGAGATTAATGTCCGTGGAAACAAGGAAGGAAACATCGTTCTTCATCCCTATATAGACGGCATCACTCAGAAATCTGAGAGTGACGGACGAAGTATCGGTATACTCCGACCCATTCAGTACATTGTAGATACTGAGAGCCCATTCTTTATTCTTTCCGAAGATGAATCCGAAGGGGCTTTTCCTGTTTTCAAAATCAGCTTCAAACATGCTTTCCTCCCTGCTTTTTATAGCCTTATTTCATAGCAAAAGAGAGAGGAATGCAAGCTTTTTCAGCGTTTTGTCCCTTTTTCGTATTTTTTTGTAATATCGTTAAATCCTGAAGAAAAAAAGACGTTTTCGGGACAATCAGGCGATCAGAGTGTCGAGGGCTATCTCGATCATGGTGTTGAAATTCTTCTGCCTCTCTTCGGCACTTGTTCCCTCACCTGTCAGGATATTGTCGCTGACAGTGAAGAGGGCAAGGGTTTCTACGCCCTTGAGTGCACCGAGAGTGTAGAGCTCGGCGCTCTCCATCTCCTCCGCCATGATTCCGAGCTTCTGCATCATCTTCATCTTCTCGCCGTGTCTGTCATCATAGAATGCATCCGACGAGAAGCACTCGCCGACTGTGACCCTGACGCCCTTCTCCACCGCAATGTCGTAAGCAGTCTTCATAAGTGAGAATGAGGGAACGGGGGCGTAGTGGAACGTAAGACCGAAGCGGTCGCTGTTCATCCCGCTGTCCGTCGCCGCAGCCTGCGCAATGAATACGTCTCTGACGCCGAGGCGCGGGGAGTTGGTGCCGCATGTGCCGACTCTTATGAGAGTGCGGCATCCGTAGACGTCGATGAGCTCGTTTGCATAGATGCTGAAGGACGGCATTCCCATGCCCGTCCCCTGAACAGATACTCTTTCACCCTTCCAGTAACCGGTGAAGCCGAGCATCCCCCTCGTCTCATTGTAGCAGACGGGGTTGTCAAAATATGTTTCGGCGATATGTTTCGCCCTCAACGGGTCGCCGGGGAGGAGGATACGTTCTGCTATCTGACCTTTTGAGGCGCTGTTATGCGGTGTTGCCATCAGTCATCTCCTCCGAGAGCCTCGAGGCCCTTTGCATTCTGTACCTTCTCGGCCTTTATATTCTTTACGAGAGCCGTGAATACGACGAACGAGACACAGAGAAGAACGCCCGAATAGACGGGAAGGATTCCCCAGAGTGTGAATTGAGTTAAGAGGAGTCCCAGGAGGACCGGGGTTACAGTCTGTGCAGCCATGCTCGCCGCATAGTAGTAGCCTGTGAACTGTCCGATCTTCTTCGATGAGCAGAGCTCGACTATCATCGGGAAGGAACAGTTATGTACAAGCGACATGCCGAATCCCTTGATAACCCATACCACATAGAGCATGACGGGGAACGAGTATTCGCCGTTTGTCCCGACGACCTTCCCCGAAGGTCCTACGAACGACATTATGATATATCCGATGAGCGTGATGCAGAGTCCGGTGCTTATCGTCCACTTGCGTCCGACCCTGTCGGCAATCGTACCTGCCGTCGCAAAACCGATTACCGATGCCAGACCTCCGATGATTGTGAGGATCATCGTTGCACTCGATACGCTGTTGAGGTAGTAGATGACGTAGTTCCCGATATATGTACCGATGGCATTGTCTGCCATGAACCAGAAGAATTCGGCAGCAAGGATTGCAAAGAGCATCCTCCTGTTTGCCGGGCTCATGGGCTTCGAGTCATCGACGGGATTTTCGATTGCCGCAAGCTTTTCGCCCTCAGCCATCAGAGGTGCCATCTCCTCCTCGATCTTATTCTCCTTTATCGTGAAGAAGAGAACGAGAGCCGAAATGACCATGAGAAGGGATGCAACGACGAACGGAATCTCGATGATGTACATCTTTCTCGCTTCATCGGCGACGTTTATGTATGAGGAAAGCTTCAGGAAGATTCCGAGTACGGTTGCAGCGGCGCCTCCGAGGTAGCCCATGATGTTGATGATCCCGTTGGCCTTTGCTCTCAGCGGCTTCGGTGTGATATCGGGCATGAGGGCTACGGCGGGGTTGCGGTACATCATCATGAATATGAGGACGATGGCCATACATACAACCATTCCCGCAATGTTGTTGTAGTGGAAGAAGAGAGGAATGAACGGGAAAACTATTGCAGAAACAAATGTTCCTACGAGAATATATGGCATTCTCTTTCCGATGGGAGACTTCGTCTTGTCGGAGAGGCGCCCGAATATGGGAAGGAGGATGAGGGCGGCAAGGTTGTCGCATGCCATGATTATTCCGACGAGCCACTGGACTTTGAGAATATGTTCACTGTTGCCCGCAGCCTTCAGCTCTGCCGACGACTGACCGTACATGTGGCGTGCGAAGATATCTGTAAGGAATGTCGGACACCACGAATCATATACCTGCCACAGGAGCAGGATGCCGAAGAATGCGAAACCTATGAGACAGGTGCGCTTGTAGTCAAGTTTCAGTTTATGAGAATTATCTGCCATAAAAACTCCAATCAAGAACCATTATAAGGCTCTTTGGATAACATTACGACAATAATTGTTGTGTAAAAAAAGTTAAAAGAGTACAACAGACGGGTGACTGTAACTACACTTGAAGAACTCGGAAAACTTATAGACCTTACAGAAGAGGAGAAGAGATGGAACGAAAAAGGCCCGAACACCCTTCCCCTTCTCATCTCCGACAGCATAATCCCGCTGCTTCCGGATCCTGCAATAAGGCGTCAGTTCGTACCCTCTGAAGAGGAGAACACCGACGCATGCGGAACGCTCGACCCCCAGATGGAGGGGAAATACTCAGTCACACCGAGGTTTGTCAGACGCTATCATAACCGTGCGGCCTTCCTTGTCACCGACACCTGCTTTGCATACTGCCGCCACTGCTTCAGACGGCGCTTCTCGGGAAGCATGGTCGGTCCCTGCTCCGACGAGGACATCGCCTCTGTCGTATCATTTCTCAAGGAACACCGTGAGATAAAAGAGGTTCTCCTCACCGGAGGCGACATGTTCACGCTCTCCGATGAGCGTCTCGATACTCTTCTCTCCACACTGAAGGATGCAAGGGAAGATGTCATCTACCGGTTATGCACACGCGCAGCAGTGAGCAATCCCGCACGTTTCACCCCCTCTCTCTTCAGCATATTGGAAAAGAACAGCCACGGAGCACCGTTCTATCTCATGACGCAGTTCAATCATCCTGCGGAAATAACACCCCGGGCAGAGGAAGCTCTGAAAGGTTTCGTAAAACTCGGCATCCCGATGATGAACCAGACGGTACTGCTCAGGGGAGTGAACGACACCATCGAAGTGCAGGAGGAACTCTCGGAGAAACTTCTCATGAACAGGATAAAGCCCTACTACCTCTTCCAGGGAGACCTCGTAAAGGGAACACGGCACCTCCGTGTCCCCGTAAGTGAAGGCATTGAGCTCGAGAAGGAGATGAGGATAAGACTCTCGGGACTCGGAATGCCCGTATACACGATAGATCTTCCGGAGGGAGGCGGAAAGGTACCGCTCTCCTCATGCTATCTGAAATCTCTCGACAACGGCATATGGACGATCGCCACACCCGACGGGGAGACAAGGCACTATCCGGACTGAGTGTCATTAAAAATCCCGGGAAGTCCCCGGGAGAAAATCTGAATGACGGCTATAATCAATAGCCGAGGAACTCGAGCACTCTCGATATCTCGTCACTGCGCTCAGCACTTCTTACCTCTCTGTATTCTTCTTCGCTGTAGGAAGCATTTGTATCTGTCGTGAATACGGGAAGCGGAACCGTGTCACTCTTCTCCTCCTCGAGCATCTTTGCAAGTGCATTCTTGAATGCATCGGACGAGACGATGGACTGGGCAAGCTTTTCGGCATCATATTCGTCGCCGAGCTTATCCTTCACGGAACTCTGGAGAGCACTCATGAAAGATTCGTTCTCGAGAAGCTCGGATGCAATCTCGTCTGCACTCTTTATATCTTTTCTGACGCTCTCGGCAGATGCGGCGATCTTCTCGTCGGTCGACTGGGCGTACTTTCCTTCGATATCACCCATCTTCGAATCGACATATTCGACGCTCTTGTCTCCGACGCTCGTCAGGAAGGCATCGTCATCGCTGAGCTTCGAGGCGACACGGGATGCAATCTTGTCGTCGTTTTCTCTTGACGCGAGATCTGTGTCGAGAGGTTCGGTGACAGAGACAAGACTCTGGCCCTGTCTCTTGTCAGCTTCGGCCCTGACCTCTGCCGAGAAAGCCGCACTTCCTCTGTACGGATTGTAGAAGTATGCCGCTGCGGCAATGAATAATGTAAGTACAACAGTTGCACTGAGAACAATTAAACTGGATTTTCTGCTCATTGTACCCTCGCTTTTTTCATAGTAGCACAGTAAGAGCCAACTTGTCGAGAAAGCTCTTCGTCGTCTTTATCATTTATAATAGTCACAACCTTCTTTCCCGAGGAAAAAAGACCGGAGCCTATGCTTTTCTGGCTTTCGCTGCGTCTTCTGAAGGCCTCTTCACTCACGCCGTCCCTTTTGAGTGCCCTTTCGAGCCTCTTTTCGTAGGGAGCGAGGACGAAGATTATCTCGTCGCAGTACGGCACGAAGCCCATCTCTTCGAGAATCGCGGCGTTGATGACGGCGATCTTTCCCTCCTTCTCTATCTCACGGCAACGGCGTATCGTCTCGTCGACCATCCAGGGATGGGTTATCGAATTGAGGAGAGCGAGCTTCTCCGCCGACGAAAAGACAACGGGGCCGAGCTTCTTTCTGTCGACAGCACCGCCTGAGATGACACCATCTCCGAAGGCCTCCCTGATTCTTCCGATATTCTTCCCGAGAGCCTCATGCCCGATTCTGTCTTCATCGATGACGACGAACCTCTCATCCAGAAGGGAGGCGACTCTGTCCTTCCCGCTGCAGCTTTTTCCTGTAAGTCCTACTATCAAGAGTGCATGTCCCCCCAGCTGTGTCCTCTTTCGACAGATACCCTGAGCGGTACCGGAAGCGATGCCGCCCCCTCCATCTTCTCCTTTATGAGCTCCTCCATCTCATCAGCCTCTCCGAAAGGTACTTCGAATATGAGCTCGTCGTGAACCTGGAGAAGAAGCTTCGACTTCAGAGAGCGCTTCTTCATCTCGTCAAAGACGCTGAGCATGGCCTTCTTCATGATTTCTGCGGCAGTACCCTGGATGACGGTATTGACGGCAGTTCTCTCCGCCGCGGCTTTTTCCGTCTTGTTGCGGCTGTTGATTCCGAGAATCTCCCTCACGTGTCCCCAGTGCGTCCTCACGAATCCGTCCTCTTCGGCCTTCTTCACAGTCGACGAAACAAAGTCCTGCACCGAGCTGTAGCGCTCGAAGTAGCGGGTTATGAAGGCCTGGGCATCGGAGCGTGTTATCTCGAGCTCGTTCGAGAGACGGAATGCCGACATGCCGTACATGATGCCGAAGTTGATTGTCTTGGCAACCCTCCTCTCCGAGGATGTGACATCCCCGCTCTTCTTGTTGAAGATCAGTGCCGCCGTATATCTGTGGATGTCCTCTCCCGAGAGGAATGCCTCCTGGAGATTTCTGTCACCGCTGAGCCAGGAAAGCACGACAAGCTCGATCTGGGAGTAGTCGGCACTGATGAAGATCTTTCCCTCCCCGGGAACGAATGCCGAACGGATGAGACGCCCTTCGTCCGTGCGTACCGGGATATTCTGAAGGTTGGGGCTTCTCGATGAGAGGCGCCCTGTCGCCGTTCCGGTCTGGAGGAATGTCGTATGGATCCTGCCGTTGTCGTCTCTCAGCGTCGGGAGGACGTCTATGTATGTGCTCTTCAGCTTCGCAAGCTGTCTGTACTCGAGAAGAAGTGCAATTATGGGGTCGCCGCTTCCCCTGAGGCCCTCGAGAGTCGCTGTGTCCGTGGAGTAGCCGCGCATCGTCTTCTTTCCGTGCTCGAGCTTCCTCTCTTCATAGAGGAGCTTCGAGAGCTGCATCGTCGAGTTTATATTGAACGTGTAGCCTGCAAGGAGGTAGATGGACTCCTCGAGTTCTCTGATTCTTCTGTCTGTCTCCTCCTTGAGGGTGTCCATCCTCTCGGGGGAGAGGTAGATGCCTTCCCTCTCCATCGATGAGAGGACCCTCACAAGGGGAAGTTCCATGCTGCGGTATATATCCTCGAGGCCCTTCTCGTGGAGACGTCTCGAGACTACCCTCTCGAGCCGTGACGTATAGTCGGCACGGAGTGAGGAGTAGCGTGCGAGTATATCGGGATCGGCATCGGAAAGTCTTCCGCCCGTGATGTCCCTTATGTTGAGGAGGGTCTGCGAGAAGTACTTTCCGGCAAGGACGTCGAGGCCGTAGACGCCGTCGTTCGAAGAAAGGAGCCAGCTTCCGATCATCGTATCCCCCTCGATACGGCATTCGACACGGCGGAAGGCAAGAATCCCGATGAGGCTCTTCTGGGAGTGTGCCGTCACCCTGATGCGGCCGGAGGTCAGGAATGTGGAGAAGATTTCCGTCATCTCGCTCTCCGTTATTCCCCCCTCTCCCACGGGGACATATGTTGCAGTGAGAGGCTCGGTGGAATATGCAAAACCGAGAACGGGGGACGAGGGAACATAGTCTTCGCTGAGCAGAAAGAGCGAGACGACTCCGCCTTTGAAGGAGGCGATCATCTCCCAGTCCTTCATGACTTCATTCTTAGTTCTTAAAGTGTTGTATTTTCCCTTTCCGAGAAGATATTTCTCCTTCTCGGTAAGAAGGGGTTCCCTCTTCTCCTCTTCTGCAGGAGACGGGGCTTCTGTGCCTTCCTGTGTCTCCTTCTTCGCTCCCGCACGGACGACGAGGGACCTGAGATTGAGGTTCTCGAAGTCCTGAGAAGCCATGGACGGTGTGAAGTTCTCCTTTCTGAGCTTCTCTATATCGAAATCATCGGGAAGAGCGTCATAGCTCAGGACTATAAGCCTCTGCGAGAGTTCGAGGCTCTCCCTGTCGGCTGTAAGGTTTCTCTTCTCAGAGGGCTTGAGGTCATCGAGGTGACGGTAGATGCCGTCTATCGTGACATATTCCTCCAGGAGTCTCTTTGCAGTCTTTTCACCGATTCCGCTGACACCGGGGACGTTGTCGGATGCGTCTCCCAGGAGCGAGAGATAGTCGACTATCTGCTCGGGGTAGACGCCGTAGGCCTCCTTGACGCCGTCTCTGTCCATCATCGTGTATCTGTTCTCGCCCTTCACCTTCGGGGGACGCAGTATAGATACTGAGGGGCTTACAAGCTGACAGAGGTCCTTGTCGCCTGTGACGATGACCGTCTTCCATCCGCACTCGGCGGCCTTCTTTGAAACGGAAGCCATCACATCGTCGGCTTCATATCCCGGTTTCGAGAGTACGGGGATCTTCATCTTTGCCAGCGTCGCCTTTATGGGCTCCACGCTCTTATGAAGGTCATCGGGAGCCTTGTCCCTGTTGGCTTTGTACTCGGGGTACATCAGGTGGCGGAATGTGGGCTCCTTCTCGTCCATGGTGATGGCGAGACCGTCCATTCCGTTCTCCTTGAGCATGTGGAAGAGTGTCTGGAAGAAACCGTAGTAGGCCGAAATGTTGTTGCCGCTTTTGTCTGTGAGCGGGCGGCTTATGAAAGCATAGTAGCTCTTGTAGATTATCGAATAGCCGTCGAGAAGATAAAGCGTCTTATCGAGAGTGATGCTCTCCGCCGCTTTCTCCTTCTTCTTCGCTTCTTCCTTTTCCCTGATGAGAGCCTGCCGCTCCCTTTCCTTCTTCCTGTTTTCCTTCTCGATCAGTTCCTGATCAAGATCCGCCGTACTGAAAAGCTCGCCGTCCATATTCGTCTCCATGATCAGTATAGCTCAAAAGGAAGGGAAAAGATACGTCAGTTAAGCTTCTCGAAGAGCGACGAAGCCGTGCTGTCGAGAGTCTCTGAGAGCTTTGAAAGGGATTCCCTGCTCAGTGCCCCGCTCATCGCGCTCTGGAAGCTTCTGAAGCTGTCGGATGAGACGAAGTTCTCGAGTGTATCCTTTCCGCCTGCGACTGCAGAGGCGATGTTCTTTATGAATGCCTTTCCGTCGGCAGAAGAAAGATACTCTCCGACCTTCTCCGACTCTTCCTCGGTCATATAATCAGCTTTGTAGATGAGGGCCGCGAATGTGTCCTCCACAGCCTTCTGGCTGTCGAATGCAGTCCCGAAGTACTTGAAGGAAGTATCGGGAAAGAAGAGGAAAATCGTGAAGAAGACTATGACCGACATGATGAGGACGGTCAGAAGTCCCTTGAAGAGAGAGACGTTCCTGTCAGCCATTACATCCTCAGAACAGATTTATGAGAAGTCCCACGGAGACCGTCGTATCCTTGAGAGACGGCGTCAAGGCGTCGATAACCGATAAGCCCTCCTGCGGCTCGCTGAGGGTATTGTAGGACTGAGCAGTCGGAAGAACAGCCGAGAGCGAGAGCGACACCTTTCCCATGTTGATGTCGAATGCACCTCTGTAGAAGAGATTTGCGTTTTTGACGACATCGACAAAGCCATCGGGTCTGATGCCGTTATAAAGCCATTCAGAGCCGTCCTTCACGCCCGCCACCTGCAGGCCTCCTCCGACGAAGAACTCCAAAAAGAAGACCTTCACCTTGAGGTTGAGAGATGAATAGATGTCGTAGGATTCAAGAAGAAGCTGCTCGGAGAACGATGCCCTCGCCTCCTCCTCGAGTGTAAGATAGCCGATATTGAATCTGAGGTCCGCACCGAGTTTGAAGCGTGACCAGTCAACGGCGCTGAAGTCGACAGGTGTTTCACTATCCTTGTCAATCGGGAAGTCGATACTGTACGTCGGTCCGATCTGGATGAACGATGCAAAAAGCGACGAACCCAGAACAATCAGAAGACAAAATACAACCAAAACCTTTCTTTTCATTTTCTTACCTTACGAATCACTAAACAATCTATACCTGAAAAAAGTTACAGACAATACGTTTTCTTTCACTTCTTGTATTCTTCATACTCCCTGTCAAGTTCCGAGAGCCACACCGAGCTGTCGGCATCGGAGGGCATTCTCCAGTCCGAACGCGGGGACAGCGTGACGGCACCGATTTTCGGCCCGTCGGGGAGGCAGCTTCGCTTGAACTGCTGCGAGAAGAAACGGCGGATGAATGTCCTCAGCCACCTGTAGACTGTCTCTGCATCATAGACTCCGTCGAATGCATGGAGGGCGCAGCGGAAGGTCTTACCCGCTCCGAACGAGAGCCTGACAATGGAGTAAAGGAAGAAGTCATGGAGTTCATACGGCCCCACGATATCTTCAGTGACCTGGTCTATCTCCCCGTCCTTTCCGGGAATGAGCTCGGGAGATACCGGGGTATCGAGAATGTCTAAAAGGACCTTCGAGCACTCATCGTCGCACTCGAACCCGGCGTAATATGTGACGAGGCTCCTCACAAGCGTCTTCGGAACGCCCGCATTGACGCCGTACATCGACATGTGGTCGCCGTTGTATGTCGCCCATCCGAGGGCAAGCTCCGAAAGGTCCCCAGTTCCTACAACGAGAGCACCTGTCTTGTTTGCAAGGTCCATGAGAACCTGTGTGCGCTCCCTGGCCTGCGCGTTCTCATATGTTACCGAGTAGTCGTCCTCGCTCTGTCCGATGTCGCGGAAGTGGCATCTCACGGCCTCTGTGATATCGATGGTGAGGAAGCCGGTGCCGAGAGAGACGGCGAGCTTTTCTGCATTGCTTCTCGTTCTCTTCGTCGTACCGAAGCAGGGCATCGTCACTGCAAGGATGTTCTTCCTCTCGAGATGAAGGCTGTCGAACGCCTTGACGGCTACAAGAAGAGCAAGCGTACTGTCGAGCCCTCCCGAAAGCCCGATGACGCACTTTTCCGAATGTGTGTGTTCAAGCCTGCGTTTGAGTCCGAGCGACTGGAGCATCAGCACCTTCTCGCACCTCTTCTGGAGAGAATCGTCGGCAGCGGGCACGAAGGGATGGGGGTCTATCGTACGTGTGAGAGTTGTCTCGACTTCATCGAATGTGACGGGAATGTAGTCGTAGCCGCTGTCGAGGAGGGGGAACGTGTTCCTCTTCGCCCTCTCGCTCTCGAGCCTGTCGGTGTCGATCTCGCTGACGAGAATCTCTCCGAGGCTGTAGGAACGGGAGGCGAGAACTGTCCCGTCCTCCGCAATGATATCTGCTCCGGTGAAGACCATGTCGGTCGTCGATTCCCCTTCCGATGCATTTGCGTAGATATAAGCGGAGAGCGTTCTCGCACTCTGGTTCATAACGAGGTTCTTCCTGTACTCCTCCTTGCCCGTCAGTTCGTCGGATGCACTGAGGTTGACGATGAGGGTGGCCCCCGCAAGGGCAAGATGAGTCGACGGGGGATCTGCAACCCATAAATCTTCGCAGATTTCCGCCCCGATACGGAGGGACGACGGCATCAGAGCATCGAGGATAATCCTGTTGCCGAACCTGACGAGTCCCCACTCCGTCTCGAGGATGACGTTCTCGTCCGGACAGGGTGTGAACCATCTTGTCTCGTAGAACTCGGCATATGTCGGGAGATTCTTCTTTGCGATGAATGCCAGAACCTTTCCCCTCTGGACGGCGGCGGCAGTGTTGTAGAGCTTTCCTCCGTACTGCAGCGGATATCCGACGAAGACGAGAGTGTCCGACTTCTCAGTCGCCTTTACTATATCGGAAAGGGCCGAGGATGCACTCTCGAGGAGAGTCTTCTGGAAGAAGAGGTCTCCGCATGTGTAGCCCGTGACGGACATCTCGGGGAAGACGAGAACCTTGATCTTCTCTTCTGCCGCTTTTTCTATGAATCTAATTATTTCCTTTGAATTGTAGTCCGGATTGCCGACCCTGAGTGACGGCGACACGGCTCCGACTTTTACAAAACCGTCTTTCATGAGGGTAGAATAACACACATCTTCTGTTTTCGTTAACAAAATAATATACTCGGAGCATGGAGAAAATCATACTCACCGGCTTCGGCGTCTTCGCTTCCAATTCAGTCAATCCGACAGAAAGAATCGTGAATGCACTCTCTCACGATGACGGAATATCTTCATACATACTTCCCGTCGTCTACGACAGATGTGCAGATATAATCGCGGACACAGACGGGGATATATACCTCCATCTCGGCCTTGCATCCTCGAGAAATGTCATAACAGTCGAGAAATATGCATACAACGAGAAAAGAGCATCAAGTGCCGACAACGACGGCATTCTCTTCTCGGGAGAGAAGATCACTGCTGACGGTCCCGGAACACTCACGACGCCCTTCGATGCGGAAAGCATTGTAAATGCTCTGGTTGGCAGAGGAACGGAGAGCCGTATCTCCTCCGACCCCGGTCGCTATGTATGCAACAACATCTACTATCACTCGCTCTCAAGGGGACGGAGGGCCATCTTCGTCCACCTTCCGCCCTTTGAAAAACTGTCAGAGGAAAGAGCACTCGAAGCTGTCAAAACGGTTATCGGAGAACTCAGACTTCAGTCATTATCCTTCTGAGATTCTCGATGTCGCTCTTTCTGACACCGCTTTCGAGAAGAAAGGCCTCGATTCTCTCGGAAAGGGTCTCCCCGGGATATTTATCCATATATCTTATGTAGTCCGTTATGTCATTCGGGGTTCTGATCACCTTCACAAGGGCGAAATTCGAGATGAGGTAATCCCTGTACAGGTCCTCTTCGGGAACACCTAAGAGTCCGTTCACAAGAAATGCGACGACGCCTGTCCTGTCCGTCCCTATCGCACAGTGGAAAAGAAGAGGATAGTTCTCCTCATCCCCCAGGATTTCAAAGAGTCCCGGGAGGGAGGGAATGTTCAGGATGAGATAGCTGCCGCCGGTTTTCAGCGGATAGTGTATGTATCTTACCTCATCACCTGCCGCGCTCGCCGTGATGGAGCCGTACTCGTTGTTCTTCGTCTCCCTGAGGTCTACCTCCGTCTTTATGCCCAGCTCCCCGACGACTGTCTTCCTGCCCTCATCCGTTATGAGGCTCTCTCCCGTCTTGTTCTCGCTGAGTCTTGCCGAACGGTATAACATCCCCTGCCTTATACCTTCCTTCCAGCCTCCCAGGTCCCGCACATTTGTGACGCCGTCGATGTCGATGACTCTCGGGGCGTCTCCTCTGACAGTGAAGGATCCGGAGGAAGAAGTGCCTTCAACCCTCCAGTAGTAGGTTTTTCCCGTGAAGAGATTCTCGAGCTCGACATAGTTAGTCTTCGTTCTGTACTCTCTGGATGCACGAAAATCTTCACTGGTGCTCAGGAGGAATATGTACTCCCCCTTTCCCTCATCCTTCCATCCGATACGGATCTTCTCGGGTCTCGAGAGCTCCTTCTGTCCCTTTGCATAGACGGAGGCCGTCTCGACAGGGGATGAAAGATACTCCTCAAGGAGGGGCTGATGAATGTCATAGATGACGTTCGTCGTCGAACACGAGACGAAAAGAACAATAACCGATAAAAGCAGGATGATGAATCTTCTCATTGTCAAATCCTATCACATATGACGGATGCCATGTGAAGGAAAACTCACAGACGGAAATCATACATAAAAGGAGACCGGTCAACTTTTATTTAAGTTTTGTGCAGTTTTTCTGCAATATTTGCCGATAAATTCTCAGCCGAAGGCTACATCGAGGATCATCATGAGCGCAAAGCCGAATGCAACGCCGACTGTGGCGATGTTCGAATGTTCACCGCTCTGGCTCTCGGGAATGAGTTCCTCGGTCACAACGTAGATCATCGCTCCTGCAGCGAAGGCAAGGATAGAGGAGAGAAGAGGCCTGAATGTAGATGCAAGTATGATCGTGAGGAGGGCTCCGACGGGTTCAACCGCCCCGGAAAGAACTCCATAGAGGAAGGCCTTCCCCCTGCTCTTTCCCTCCGCCGCCAGAGGCATCGATATTATCGCACCCTCGGGGAAGTTCTGGATGGCGATACCGAGTGCAAGGGCGATGGACGATAAAGAGGCCCCCGAATATGCAGCGCCGACGCTCATACCCTCGGGGAGGTTATGGAGCGTGACTGCAAAGACCAGCATCGCCGTCCGGCTGATGCTGGAGCCCCTGCCCTCGGGGGTATCTGAATGGAGATGGAGGTGCGGAATTACGGAATCGAGGAGAAGGAGGAAGAACATCCCCGATAAGAAGCCCAGGGCGCTCTTGAGCCATACGATACTCTCCCCTTCGTTCATCTCAAGCGACGGAATGAGAAGCGACCATATGCTCGCCGCCGTCATGACACCTGCGGCAAAGCCCAGGAGAAACTTCTCGACTCTCGGAGGCATCGATGATCTGAGGAAGAATACCATTGCCGATCCCAGTGCAGTTCCCAGGAACGGGATGAAGAGGACGAAGAGCATATCTATTTCCCGAAGAAACCGAAAAGGCCCTTCTTCTTTTCTTCAGTCTCTTTCGTCTCGAATCCGGTGAGCCTGTAACCGAGCTTTCCGAGTGCATCCCTCAGTTTCTCCTCCTCAATCGGAGAAGAGGAAAGAATCGTCGTCTCACCGTTGTTCTTCAGCGTTGCCTTCACACTCTTCACGTTGAAATTCTGCCTTATGCAGTCGTTGACGTGGCTTGTGCACATCGAGCACATCATGCCGTCTATATTGGCTTTTGTTTCGTACATCTTTATTTCCTCCAAAGGATGAATACATCGTAGCCTGCGGAAAGGTTAGTTTCAACTACCTCTGATTTGAAGTGACAAAAAAAACAACCTCCCGTTTCAAGAGAGGCTGTCGTTTACGCACTCTTTAATCAGAGCTGCGGGCCGGCCTTTACGAGAGCCTTGCCTTCTGCGTTCGATTCGTACTTGGCGAAGTTCTTGATGAATCTCTGAGCGAGATCCTGTGCCTTTGCCTCCCACTCAGCGGGATCCTTGTATGTATCTCTCGGATCGAGGATAGCGGGATCAACTCCGGGAAGAGCTGTCGGAACTTCGAAATTGAAGTGAGGAATCTTCTTTGTAGGAGCAGTGAGGATCGAGCCGTCGAGGATGGCGTCGATGATGCCTCTTGTATCCTTGATGGAGATTCTCCTGCCTGTTCCGTTCCAGCCTGTGTTGACGAGATAAGCCTTTGCTCCGCTCTTCTCCATCTTCTTCACGAGCTCTTCAGCATACTTTGTAGGAGGCAGTTCGAGGAATGCCTGGCCGAAGCATGCGGAGAATGTCGGTGTCGGTTCTGTGATGCCTCTCTCTGTACCTGCGAGCTTTGCCGTGAAGCCGGAGAGGAAGTAGTACTTTGTCTGTTCCGGTGTGAGAACCGACACAGGAGGAAGTACGCCGAATGCATCTGCAGAAAGGAAGATGACGTTCTTTGCAGCAGGACCGTGGGAGATCGGCTTTACGATCTTCTCGATGTGGTCGATAGGATAGGAAACACGTGTGTTCTCTGTGACGGACTTGTCGGCGAAGTCGATCTTGCCGTTCTTGTCGACGGTTACGTTCTCGAGAAGAGCATCTCTTCTGATGGCGTTGTAGATGTCCGGTTCGCTGTCCTTGTCGAGGTTGATGACCTTTGCATAGCAGCCGCCTTCGAAGTTGAAGACGCCGTTGTCGTCCCAGCCGTGCTCGTCATCACCGATGAGAAGTCTCTTCGGGTCTGTGGAGAGAGTTGTCTTGCCTGTTCCGGAAAGACCGAAGAAGATAGCTGTGTTCTCGCCGTTCATGTCTGTGTTTGCAGAGCAGTGCATCGATGCGATGCCCTTGAGCGGGAGGTAGTAGTTCATCATTGAGAACATACCCTTCTTCATCTCGCCGCCGTACCATGTGTTGAGGATGACCTGCTCGCGTGATGTGATGTTGAATACGACTGCAGTCTCGCTGTTGAGTCCGAGTTCCTTGTAGTTCTCGACCTTGGCCTTGCTTGCTGTGTATACGACGAAATCGGGCTTGAATGTCTTGAGCTCCTCTTCTGTCGGCTTGATGAACATGTTTCTTACGAAGTGAGCCTGCCATGCAACTTCCATGAAGAAGCGGATAGCCATTCTCGTATCCTTGTTTGCACCACAGTAGGCATCAACGACGAAGAGTCTCTTGTTTGAAAGTTCTTCAAGAGCGAGCTTCTTTACGGCATTCCATGTCTCCTTGCTTGCAGGATGGTTGTCGTTCTTGTAAGCATCAGTTGTCCACCATACTGTGTCCTTGGAGTTCTCATCAACGACGATGAACTTATCCTTCGGTGAACGGCCGGTGTAGATACCTGTCATAACGTTGACGGCACCGAGTTCGGTCACCTGACCCTTCTCGTAGCCTGTGAGACCTTCCTTAGTCTCTTCTTCGAAAAGCATCTCGTAGGAAGGATTGTAAACAATCTCTTTTGCGCCTGTGATACCATAAGCTTTCAAATCGATATCCATATCTTTTCTCCTTGTTACCAGA
The DNA here is from genome assembly GCA_963610485.1 of Lachnospiraceae bacterium. Classification (GTDB taxonomy): domain Bacteria; phylum Spirochaetota; class Spirochaetia; order Sphaerochaetales; family Sphaerochaetaceae; genus Ornithospirochaeta. The sequence continues at coordinate 12,897 of CAVDOI010000004.1, read as the reverse complement.
ATTAACCGCTTCAGGGGGCCTGGGCCAACTCCCGACGCGTGAACATATTATTAACTTTTTCAAAATAAATCATCTAGTAAGCGCTATAAAATTATCAGATAGTCGAAAACAGCAGGAAATTGTGCATTTACGCAACAGAACGACCCTCTTTGTCGGAAAAACAAAGGACGGAGGGGCGGAGAATGTGTCTTTCGTATGTTTTTCGAAAACAAATCCCTTGCTTTTAACCTCTCTTTACCCTAACATTATCTTTTGTAATAGATAACGGGAAAAGAGCCTCTGCTACGGGCTTGCGGAGTCTGTTGCGGTGCATCGGAAGTGTCCGGAACCGGTGCATGAAACGGAAAGGACAGAGTGGCTGAGGGTCTGGAGATTTCTTTTTATCCCTATTTCTCCCCTCCCGGAGCCGCTGTTTATGGAACTGTGAAACTGATAGATACAAAGGATGCCGTCGGCACCGTTCTCGCACACGACATAACACAGATAATAAAGGGTGTCACGAAGGACGCCGTCTTCAGAAAGGGCCACATCGTCAGAGAGGAGGACATACCTGTCCTGCTTTCTGTCGGGAAGGACCATCTCTACGTATGGGAGAACAACCCGGATTTTCTACATGAAAACGACGCTGCCGATATACTGAGGAAAATATGCCAGGGCTCGCATATGCACCCCACTCCCGTCAAGGAAGGAAAGATCGAACTCATCGCCGACGAATGCGGCTACCTCTCGATAGACAGGGAGAAGCTCGACAGGATCAACTCCCTCGGTGAAATGATGATTGCGACAATCCCCGGGGGAATAAGGGTCGAAAAGGGACAGAAGCTCTGCGGAACGAGAATCATCCCCCTCGTAATCGAGAAGGAGAAGATGGAGAAGGCCCTGGAAGCTGCAGGAGACACCCCCGTTCTCGACATCATTCCATTCAAGAAGAAGAACTACGGTGTGGTGACGACAGGAAACGAAGTCTTCTATAAAAGGATAGAGGACACCTTCACACCGGTAATCAAAGAGAAGATGGATGAGTACGGCGCCGTGATGGTCTCGCATGCGGTATCTGACGACAGGGCGGAGCACATCAGCTCTGCGATAAATGAAATGACGGCGAGAAGCGACATAGACATGATCATATGCACGGGAGGAATGAGCGTCGACCCCGACGACAAGACTCCCCTTGCAATAAGGGAAAGCGGAGCAGGAATCGTCTCGTACGGTGCCCCGGTACTCCCGGGGGCCATGTTCCTCATGTCGTATCTTCCGGACGGAAGGCCCGTAATCGGACTTCCGGGATGCGTGATGTATGCAGGCCGCACGATCTTCGACCTCGTACTTCCGCGCATCATGGCGGACGTTGAGGTGACGGCCTCCTATCTGGCGTCTCTCGGCTACGGCGGACTCTGTCTCTCGACATGTAAGCCCTGCCGTTTCCCGTTCTGCTCGTTCGGGAGGGGGGTGTGATGAACACAGAAGATTTCAGAGTTGCGGTGATAACGCTCTCGGACAGATCATACAGCGGCGAGAGGGAGGACCTTTCCGGCCCTGCAATACTGGCATACCTCAGAGAGCACGGCTGGGGGGATGCGGAGTACCTTCTTCTCCCCGATGACAGAGCTCTTCTCGAAGATGCACTCATCGAACTGTCAGATATAAAGAAAGTCGACCTCATTCTCACGACAGGAGGCACGGGATTTGCGCCGCGTGACATAACACCGGAGGCGACGGAGGCCGTGAAGACGAGGTCCGTCCCCGGAATCAGCGAGGCGATCCGTGCATACAGCCTCACCAGAACGAAGCATGCGATGCTTTCGCGCGGAGTCAGCGTGATAAGGAACTCCACGCTTATCGTCAACCTTCCCGGCAGCCCTAAGGCCGTAAGGGAGGCCATGGATGTGATCATAGAAGCACTCCCTCACGGGCTGGGACTCCTGAGGGGTGAAAAACTTGATAAATAAATTTTTCGGAGGAAATAACATGAAGAAGATTTTATCAGTTCTTCTCGTACTCGCACTCGCTCTCACAGGCGTATTTGCTCAGCCGGCAGCTGAGACAGCTGCAGCAAAGACGGAAATCGTCGTTTTCGCAGCAGCATCGATGACAGAAACCCTCACAACTATCAAGGGTATGTATGAAGCGGCTAACCCCGACGTCACCATCACTTACAACTTCGACTCCAGCGGAACACTCCTTACACAGATCAAGGAAGGTGCTGAATGCGACCTATTCCTCTCTGCAGCTCAGAAGCAGATGAACGCCCTTGCAGACCTCAACATGCTCGATGCGGCAACAAGAGTCGACCTTCTGGAGAACAAGACAGCTCTCGCAGTACCGGAAGGCAACCCGAAGGGAATCACATCATTCGATCAGCTTGCCCAGCTTCTCAAGGCGCACAATGTATTCCTCGCCATCGGCAACAGCGACGTTCCTGTAGGACAGTATACACAGAAGATCTTCGCTTACTACGGAATCGACGAGGCTGAGGTTGCAGCGGCGGGTTGTCTGACATACGGCACAAACGTCAAGGAAGTCACGACACAGGTCAGCCAGCAGTCCGTTGACTGCGGTATCATCTACGCAACCGACGCATTCTCCGCAGGCCTCACAGTCGTCGACACGGCAACAAGTGAAATGACAGGCGGCAGGGTCATCTACCCGGCAGCAGTCCTCGCAGGCGCAAAGAACGCAGATGCAGCAAAGGCATTCCTCGAGTACCTCAAGGGTGACGAGGCTATGGCAGTATTCGCATCCGTCGGATTCGCAAGCGCTCTCTGATTTCATCGGGGAAGTAAACAAGGAGGGCCCGCGCCCTCCTTATCTTTCGTTTCAAACACTGCAAAATAATATCTATGGACTGGTATCCCCTATACAACTCAATCAGAATCGCATTCTACACCTCGATCATAGTCTTCTTCCTCGGAATATTCCTTGCACATGTAGTTGCAAAGATGCATCCGATCGTGAAGGGCATCCTGGACGTCATCCTCACACTGCCCCTGGTACTGCCGCCGACAGTCGTTGGATTCTTCCTCATCCTTGTCTTCGGCGTGAAGACACCGCTGGGTCAGTTCCTGCAGAAATTCGGAATCAAATTCGTAATGACCTGGTACGGAGGAATAGTTGCGGCAACCGTCGTCGCCTTCCCCCTCATGTACAGAACAACACGCGGAGCCTTTGAAGCATTCGACACCACGCTCTCCGAAGCGGGACGGACGCTGGGACTCTCGAATACATTCATATTCTGGAGAATCAAAATCCCCACATGCAAACAGGGAATCCTCGCAGGCGTCGTCCTTGCATTCGCACGTGCGCTTGGCGAATACGGCGCAACGAGCATGCTCATCGGCTACACTCCGGGAAAGACGGCGACAATTTCGACGACAGTCTATCAGCTCTGGCGTACGAACAATGAAAAGGAAGCCTACATATGGGTCCTCATCAATGTCGCAATATCTGCGGTGGTCCTCCTGACAGTCAACCTTCTTGAGTCGAAGGACAAGAAATCAAGGAGGAAAAGATAATGAAACTCACTGTAGACATCAGAAAGGACTTCGGCTCGTTCGCCCTCTCCTCCTCCTTCGAGACGGAGGATCTCCTCACGGGTTTCTTAGGCTCCTCGGGCTCGGGCAAGAGCATGACTCTCAAGTGCATTGCGGGAATCGTGACGCCCGACGAAGGATACATCGCCCTCGATGACAGAGTCCTCTTCGACAGCAGGAAGAGAATCAACATAAGGCCGCAGGAGCGGAAGGTGGGTTACCTTTTCCAGAACTACGCCCTCTTCCCTGCAATGACGGTGAAGAAGAACATCTGCTGCGGCCTTGTAAGGGAGAAGGACAGAGAGGCGAAGAAGAGGAAATACGACGAAGCCATTGCCCTGTTGCATCTCGAAGGCCTCGAAAACAGGCTTCCCTCCCAGCTCTCCGGCGGACAGGCGCAGAGAACGGCGCTTGCGAGAATCATCGTCAGCGAGCCCGATCTACTGCTCCTCGACGAGCCCTTCTCCGCCCTGGATGCATTTCTGAGAAGGAACCTTCAGACAGAGCTTCTGGAAGTATTGCAGAATCTCGGGAAGCAGGCCATCCTCGTCACACACTCCGCACGCGAAGTCAGACGTATGACAACGAACCTCTTCGTCATGAAGAGCGGCGAGATCATCAGGCGCGGCAGAACCGAGGACGTCTTCTCCGACCCTCAGAGCGACGACTGCAGGGTCCTCCTCGAAGATTACTGATTATCCTGTGGCAAAGGAAGGTGAGCGGCTCTGTCGTTCACCTATTTTTTATATCAAAATTGTATGAAAAAGCGTCAAATCCTGAGATTTTGCGGAAAAACGGCTTTGTAAAATTTGATATTTTGCGGAAAGAACCTGTTGATTCCTTTTTGAAAAAGAGAAAAAACTCTCGAACAGTATTTCACATTCCCTTCAGGATGCTTATGATCTCCGCCGCACTCTGCAAGGAGGGCATGCCTGTGGCGTCGTCTTCCGGACACTCGTCTTCGCCGGGGTCGTCATCATAGTCGAGCGTCCCCATATATACCTCGTACTCTCCCTCGTCAAAGCTGTAACTGAAATCTTCTTCGGTTTCCTTTATCTTTCTGCTCCTGTGTCTTCCCGCCTTCGATGCCCTTACCGATATGAGCACGATGACGAGGATGACGACAAGCGCCGCAGACGGCAGGATGATTTTCATGTACGGAAGAGCTTCATTCTCCTCCTTCTTAACTGTCTCTTCTGCAGCAGGGACGGAGGAAGTCACGCCTTCCGCTTTTCCATTCTCCGCTGCTCTCTCTCCTGCCCTGACCTCTGTACCTTCATCCTCCCGCTGAACGACTCCACCGTTTTCATAGAGGGGCGTCAGATTTTCATCCTCAACGGCTGCTTCCGGAGCGGATGATCCGGTTTCCTCTTCCATGAGAGCGGTATTTCCGACAGCTGCTGTCGGGGCTTCCACCTCAACGACTTCCGTGTGGATGCGCTTGAAATCCGTACTCTTGCAGGAGAAAAGAGAGAGGACGAGGAGGATGATCACAAGTGTCTTTATCCTTTTCATGCTCCCTCCCTCCTTCTGACGATGTCACCGTCTACCTCAACGGCATCACCCAGCGCCATGAGCGCTCTGTCGAGCTCGGGATACCTCGACTTCAGAACGACGCTGTAGCCGCAGCAGGATCCCAGGATATTGTAGAGCTCCGCCTTCTCTATCTCACCCTTCTTTTCTATTATGGTCCTGAGGCCGCTTGCGAGCTCCTCGGGAGCTATGTGCGAGAAATCACGCATGAGGGATGCTCTTCTGAACGGACAGTCCTTCTCCTGTGTACTGTACAGGAATCCGTCTCTTCTTACAAATGATATACCCTCAATGCCTTCCATCGCCTTCTTGTAGCTTTCGACAGTCTCCGGCGTCAGATACTCCTCTCCTCCGAGGAACGAAAGCCTCTTCATGAGGTCGCGCTCGAATACCGGACCTTCCGCATCTACTGTCTCTCTGATGAATTCGGGATAGGAGGGAGACCGGAATGAACCGATCCCCCTTCTTTCAGCCTCGGCTCTGAGATCGAGTGGCATGTAGAGGGAAAAGGAAATTTTATCGTTTCTTTCTTCGTCCTTCTTTTCCTCTTCCTTCTCCTCAATCAGCTTCTGCATCTCGATACTCTCATCGTAGAGGATGGTGATAGCCTTCCTTGAGAGGGCCTTCCTGTAGGAAGCTATGATGTCGGGGGCGGAAAGATGCCTTGTGAGTGCTTCGTCGAGAAATGATATGATCCCGTTCTCCTCCGCTTTTCTCACTACAGGCTCCACGTTCTTCCATTCGTACCTGAGAGAGCTGTTCATCCCCGCTTTACGGAAGCGCTCCTCGAGAGCGGAGAGCGGAACGGACTTGAGATCGACGACGGAGCCGTCCCAGTCCGCAAGCAGTGAGAAGAAGGACGAATTGTACTTTTCGTAGATTGTATTGAGACCGGTGTAGAAGATGTATGCCTTCTTCTTCACACCATCCCAGTCGAGAGATGAGGAGAGAGAGCCGAAGCTCTGTCCCCTGACGAGAGAGAGGAGAATCCTCCCCTCCTCGGCAGCCTTCTTCCAGTCCGTCTTCCATCCCGCGTAGAAGGAAAACGACGGAGAGAGCTCTTCTTCCTTTTTCCTGTAGTTTCTTCTCGCCTTTCTGTAGGCTGAAAAAAGAGCCGAAAGTGCTTCGATTTCGCCACCCGCCAGCCTTCCCGGAGTCTTCTTCGCACTCTCTATTCTCTTCTTCGTCTCCCTGTATTCGACAGAATCCTCCGGAAGCTCTCCCTTCCAGAATCTCCTGTCTATACTGAATACGTCTTCCGTGTAGTATTTTGTTATGCGCGCCCTCATTCTTCTGACGTCGACGGAAAGGATTTCCAGATTCTCGAGTCCCTTCAGGAAGGAAACGAGGCTGTCCCTGTCAAGAAGAGAAGGCGACAGGAGATCCGAGAGCGCAACCGCCTTCAGAACGGAGCTCATTCTCTCGGCGCCGGCGAACGTGGAGAACGAGAAGCCGAAGCTCTCCTTTATGTCCTCCGCGAGCATCCTCAGGTCGTGTGCCATATCTTCACTGTCGAGGAGTCTCACCCTGAGTGAGTTCTCCTCACGGCTTAACGAGTACGATGCCGAATAACCGTACCAGGGATCCTCCCTGTAGTCGTAGTAACTCTCAGAAAGGGCTTCTTTTATATAATCCGATAATATCCGGAAACTGTCTCCGTCATATCTTTCAAGCGGGATATCGGGAGCGGACTTCACTTCATCCCACACTCCAATGAGATACGGCAGTCCTTCCGGCAGCACAAGCGAGGCTGTTTCCGTCCTTGTTTTCAGAAGAGAGATGAATGCGTCGTCTAACATAGTCACTATCTTACCATCACTTCGGGGATTTAAAAAGCGCAAAGAGTTCCACGACAGGCGCAAAAAGAATCTGGATGGAGGAAGTGAGGCCGCTTGTAAGGAGAACAACCTTCTTGAGTGCATATGCAGATACTGCAACCAGTCCGATCTTGAGGATGAAGGCAATGACCGTCTTTCCGAAATTCTTCAACAGCACCGTCTGGATATTCCTGTCGTTCTTTATCTTCCTCACACCGCACCTGACAAGGGCTTCCTTCAGACCGGGGTTGGATGCAGTATCTTTGAAGAGGAGCGAAACGACGGCAGCCTCGAGGCCGTCCCTGAAGTAGACTTTGAGAAAATGATATATCCTCGGGACATTCTTTATGAGGGAATGGATGAAGAATGCATAGGAAAGGAGCATCGAAAGCGATGAAAGTACAAGGAAGAATGCACCGTCCTCCTTCAGACTGAAGAAGAAAAGCGAGAGTGCGAAAGCGGCGAATGAAAGAAGACTTCTCACGCTTTTCCTGAGGAGCATCAGCTTCAATACCTCCTCGAGGGCCCGCATCGCAGCCTTCTTCGACTCCGTAACGACGGCATCGGTATGGACATCGAGCCAGTTCACGGTTCTGTACAGTCTTGTCTTTTTGAATGACGGATTTCTCACTGCAATCTTGTCGAGGGATGAGTGGAACGAGGAGATGAACGACTTTGCCATTCTCGCACCCTTCTCGATATTCCGCGCGGCATTTTCAACTTCTGCCTCTCTTTCATCGGCAGCCGTCACGATGCACTCCTCTTCCTTTTCGACAATAGATGTATCGACTGAGAACATCGAATCGAATGCGGGGAGTATATCCTCGGGGCACTTGGTTCTTATTTCGAGAATCTTCTCCTTCGGAATCGACGATGCGCTCTTCACAATGAGACCTGTCATTCCCGTGATTACGAAGATGTCGTCGAGGAGTCCCGCCGCCGGAATTGCATCCGGAACGGCATCAAAGGGAAGGACGAGATAGAGAACGGCAACAGCTGCGGGAACTGCGAATGAAAGGCCCCATACTTTCGGGTTCCGTGCAATGAAGAAGAGCACCCTGATCCTGTCCCATATGTCACGCAGAGCTTTCTTCTTGCTGTATTTCCTGAGTGCCTTGTCCTCGGCCTCGGCTATCTCCTTTTCAGGATAGTCGTTTTCGACCTTCACGCTGATCGAGGCTGCGACGGAGGAAGCCTTTGCCTCCTCCTTTCTTGTCAGTCCGCTTCCGTCTCTTCTGAATCCCCGTCCCTTCTTCATATCCTGTATTCTAGACCATGACGGGATTTTGAGCCATCTATTCCTCGTGAGATATGCCGTCACTCTTACCGGAGAAGCTCCGGGGCTGATTTTACGGCACAATACTCTCTCCACCGGAACTTCTGAGAGACTCTCTCCCGACAGTCTTCTCTTGTCGTGATTCTTATCCTTGTGTACTCCTTCATTTTCTTTTCCGACGGCATTGTTTCATGAAGTTGTTAACCAAAGGTAAAAAACTGATTAATAAATCCGGTTCCTTTTCGATATTGCCTTGACGGGAGAAGCAGATGACATAGAAAATGGAGAAGTAGAAATACAAAGGAGAATTTATAGATGAAGAAAAACTTCAGAAGGCTTGTTGCCCTGATGCTCGTTCTCTTCACCCTTTTCTCTCTGGCGGCACAGGGCTCGACGGAGAAGAGCGGCGAATACAGCGGCAAGACAGTCATACTTCATTCAAACGACGTACACGGCGCTGTTGAAGGCTATGCCTACATCAAGGCCCTCAAGGATGACTTCACAGAAAAGGGCGCAAACGTCATCCTCGCGGATGCCGGTGACTTCAGCCAGGGTACGACATACGTAAGTACCACTAAGGGCATGGATGCCGTCACAATGATGAACGCTGCAGGCTACGATGTTGCGACACTGGGTAACCACGAATTCGACTACGGCTATGCACAGCTCAAGGAAAACCTCTCCAGGGCTGACTTCAAGGTCCTCTGTTCGAACGTTTTCACCCAGGACGGCAACCCGATCTATGACTCGGGCGTCATCATCAGGGTCGGTTCCCTCAGAATAGGATTCTTCGGAGTCGAGACTCCGGAAGCACAGACTAAGGCCAACCCTGCTCTTATAAAGGGCCTCAAGTTCCTCGGCGGCGAGGATATGTACAGGCAGGTACAGGCTGTCGTCGATGCTCTCAGGGAAAAGGGCGCTGACATCGTCATAGGACTTGTACACCTCGGAGTAGACGGCGAAAGCACACCCAACAGAAGTACAGATCTCCTTGCCAACACCAAGGGTATCGACATGCTCATCGACGGCCACTCCCACACAGTCATGGAGAAGGGCGAGAACGGTGAGCCCATCCAGTCTACGGGTACTGCATTCGCCAACATCGGCGTAATCGTCATCGACAACGCAACGGCGAAAATAGAGGGCAACTGGCTCATCTCGACAGAAGGCCTCAGAAAGGACGAAGCTGTCGAAGCTGAAGCAAAGGTCATCGTCGACAGAGTCAACGCTGAATACGGCATCGTCTTCGCTTCCTCGCTCGTTGAACTCAACGGCGACAGGGAACCGGGGAACAGAACAGAAGAGACAAACCTCGGAGACCTCATCACCGACGCAATGATGTGGACGATTCTCAAGGAAGAGGGAGCCCTCTCAGTCGATGAAGGCCACACTGTCGCAGTCACGAACGGCGGCGGTATCAGGGCATGGATCCACGCAGGCGACATCACGAAGAAGGACGTCAACACTGTTCTTCCCTTCGGCAATACAATCGCCGTCGTATATGTAAAGGGATCCGAGCTTCTCGAGGCACTCGAGGCATCGACATACTGCACACCGATTTCTCTCGGAGGCTTCCCGCAGGTCAGCGGACTCGAATACACTGTCGATACCACAAAGGCCTATGACAAGAACAGCGAGACATACCCCGCTTCGACATACTACGGCCCCGCATCGATCCAGAGAGTCACAATCACCGGTGTCAACGGCACTCCGTTCAATCCCGATGATACGTACGCAGTCATAACGAACAACTTCGTTGCTGCAGGCGGTGACACATACTACGCATTCGCTTCCTCGACGAGCCAGTTCGACACAGGAATCGTCCTCGACGAAGCTGTAATGGACTACATAACAGAGGTCCTCGGCGGAGTTGTCGGCGGGAAGTACGCAGAGCCCCAGGGCAGAATCACGGTAATCACCGAAGAGAAGGAAGACGACGGCGTCATCACAATCGGCGGTCTCGATTCCGATATATGGTTCACAAAGTACGGCAACGTCTATCTCGACATCCAGGTCGCTTCATTCTTCGATCTCGGCTACGACGAGGGAGACGAAGTGAAGGTTTCCTTCCTCGACAAGGAACTTGTCCTCCCCGTCGTCCCGACATACTCTTATGTCGACCAGGGCACGGCTGCAATCATCGCGCCTCTCGGAGAGAACGGAAAACCCACAGGATATCTTTCACTTGCCATCAACATGGGAAACTTCGGTCAGACATACGGACTGGCATACAAGACCACCAATGCCGACAAGACATGGTTCTGGACGGCTTATGACGGCGTCACATTCCCCGTCGAGGTCAAGTTCGAAATGGCTGAAAAGGGCGGATACCTCTCAGAGTACATCCTTCACGATCTCACAAGAACAAACAACAGGGAAGACTATCCGGAGCTGACAGACGAAGAGTTCGCAAACTTCAGAGAAATCACTACAACAGGCATGGGTAAGGGAAAACTCTACAGAACATCCTCCCCGATCGATCCATCTCTCGGAAGAAACACATATGCAGACAAGGCAATCGAGAATGCAGGTGTCACAGTCATCATGAACCTTGCAAACAGCGAGAGCGATGCACTTGCATTCGAAGGCTTCTCTTCCTCCTACTACTCGAAGGAGAAGGTCATCTACCTCAACCTCGGCGTCGACTTCCAGGCTGACGAGTTCAAGAGCGGACTGGCACAGGGACTCAGATTCTTCGCTGAAAACAAGGGCGTCTATGCATTCCACTGCACAGAAGGCAAGGACAGAGCAGGCTTCGTGGCTGCACTCCTCGAGTGTCTCATGGGTGCAACATACGACGAAGTATGCGCAGACTACATGAAGACCTACGAGAACTACTACAAGGTCGAGAAGGGAAGCGACAAGTACAACGCAATACTCTCGAGCAACATTGTAAAGACTCTCCAGGCGGCATTCGGAGTCGAGGATCTCAGCAAGGCTGACCTCGCATCTGCAGCCGAGGGCTACATCAAGTCCATCGGCCTGAGTGACAGCGAGATAGCTTCTCTCAAGGCAAACCTCAGCTGAAGAGAACCATCTTAACGTTGAATCAGCCCTCTATCCGGGGCTGATTTTCATCACACAACACCTACGGCGTTGGCATTCGTACGGTATCTGAGCGGACGTCCCGGTTCTTCTATAAGATACCCCTTCCCGACAAGAGTACCGAGAATATTCTTTCTGAAATACGTCGAAGGTTCGACACCTGTAAAGGAAGCAATCTCGGCCGCCGTACGCCCCTTTGCAAAAGCATAGCCCAGTATCTTCTGGTCCCGTGCGTCAAGAACGCTGTCGAAAGCATAGACCTCGGGCACCGTCGTTTCGTCGATTACTCCGTATCTGTACATCAGATTCGGCAGCGTCAGCGTGAACGAACTGCTGTCGCATGAAACGAACGGCCTGAACGCCTCACCTCTTCCGCTGTAGTCCTGTTCTATTCTGTCGAATCCGGATCCTTTCGACTCCATCAGCTTCACATAACCCAGTACAGCACAGATCACCTCGTTTCTGCGTCGGGGTATTATCGAGGCAAGATTCTTCTCCTTTTCAAGCCTGGAAACACCGAGGAGGGTTCCGGGGGACGTTATCTCCAGCCTGTCTTTGAACATATTCACCTCAATCTGGCTCCCCTGTATGAAGTAGTTTCTGTGGGCCACGGCATTCACAATTCCCTCGGTTACAGAACGTACAGGATACGAAAAGATATCAACGCGGCCGGCCTCCTCTTTTCTGTAGCCTTCGACAGAATGATGTTTTACAAAGAGAACGGCATTGAGAATACAGTCGAAGAGATTTCCGGTGCACTCTGTTGAAGCATAGACATCGAGGCTGCCCTTCGTCGTTTCCGGCCAGAGTGTGCAGACGACCCGGGTTCTGTCCCCGTCGTAATTGTCCGTGAAGAGTTCCGCCCCGCGCGAAAGCCTCCCATCCTCATCCATGAAGCCGATGGTTACGAGAGCCTTCTCTGAGAGAACAGCGCCGTTTTTCGACTCATACATGGAGAGAAGCTCCGAGAAATCCGACTCGTTGAATCTTTTTTCAGTAATAAGTGAATCGAAGGGACTGCTGTCACTGAGAAGTACGAGATCCCTGATCTGCTCCGGAGTGGCAAGCTCCGTACTCGAATATTTTCTTATGTAGATCCCGAGCAGGTTGTCTTCATGGAGCGTAACGGGAAGGACCTTGCTTGGATACACTTTTATTCTGATTATATATCTTGTACCGTTTTGCGTCGTGACGGGTACCGGATCGAAGTCAAATCTTATCTCCGGCTCTATCCTCTGTTTCAACTGACGGCGTACTCTTTGATATGTTTTTTCAACTTCCTCGTGGTCGAGCGAGATTATCTGATGCGAGCTGTCATCCACCCCGACATAGATTGTACCCCCGTTCGAGTTTGCATAGGCGACTAAAGTTTTCAGCCAGTTGATTTCCACCGCCCTGCCACTCTTCGGGGATTTCCCTTCATCAAGTACACGCTTGAACTCAATATCCGGGCCTTCCAGATTAATGCCGGGTATAATTTCTTCGATCAGCATTACACACCTCCGGTAACAGTATAGCAGAAAAAGAGAAAAAGTGAAGCTGTACTTCACATCACTTCACTAATAACTTCATATCACTTCACTTCGTACTTCACTACTTCATTTCGCCGTTTCTTTATTAAGAATGATAATATATTTATTTATATCATAAATAATTAAACACAGGTTTATTTGTCGGATCCCCTTTTTTGATACCA
>CAVDOI010000003.1:0-47780 GCA_963610485.1 Lachnospiraceae bacterium | reverse complement strand
ACCCCGGAGTCCTAACCTTGTTATTATAAAGTGTCGTGAGTCCAGCTGGACCAGTAAACATAGCGGCTCGGATCCACCTTGCACTTTGCCAATACATTCTCATCACAGGCAGTATTATGCTTTCTGCAGAATTCCCCAAAGCATTCCTCGCAGACTTCATCAGTGTCCAGGCTTTTGTCTTCATATGCCCTTACGAAAATCTCGTCCAGATTATAGAGATCTGAAGTCCTCTTCAGACAATGCCCGCACCTCCGACCGTAAAGATAAGCAACAGCTTCATATTCGTTACCATCGCAGTGATAAACAGCTTTTCTTATCGTGAAAAGCAGATTCTTGACATCTTCAAACTGAATCTTCCCCTCGTCATACAGCTCAATCACCTTCTTCGTGACAGTATTGAGTCCACGCCCGATATCATGACAGCTCATCCCGTCTCCTCCTTTCTATATTTACTGATTAAACATGATAATCCGATAACCGTGCAATAACATCGATGCGGATTGCCTCGTTTGCGAGAAAGAACAGAAGCAATGATGAAAAAAGATTACAAACATCATCATCACCCTGCGGTTGCATTTCTTTGGTTTTTTCGCATTTTGTGTGACTGGCGGTGTTGATTAATTTGTGAAAGGGTGACTAATATATTAGTACATTAGAAAAGGAGCTTACTATGAGAATGACACTGAGATGGTTCGGTACCGGTTTCGATTCCGTTACCCTGAGAGAGATAAGACAGATACCCGGTGTTACGGGTGTGATCACCACCCTCTATGATATCCCGGCAGGGGAGGTATGGCCGAGAGAAAGGGTGAAGGCGATTAAAAAGGAAGTCGAGGAGAGCGGGCTGAAGATCGAAGGCATCGAGAGCGTGAACGTCTCCGACGCAATCAAGACCGGCTCTGAGAAGAGGGACGAACATATCGAAAACTACATAAAGAGCCTCGAAGCTCTCGGAGAGGAGGGCATCGATGTCGTATGCTACAACTTCATGCCTGTCTTCGACTGGACGAGGACTGACCTGGCAAAGATGAGAGACGACGGTTCGACTGTTCTTGCCTACGACCAGAAGGTCGTCGACACCATCAATCCCCAGACGTTCTTCGACCAGACGACGGAGAATTCCAACGGCTTTGTGATGCCGGGCTGGGAGCCCGAGAGGCTGAAGAAGGTGAAGTCGCTCTTCGAAGCATACCGCGATATAGACAGCAACAGGCTTTTCGACAACCTCGTATACTTCCTCAAGGCAATCGGCCCGGTGTGCGAGAAGTACGGAATAAAGATGGCAATCCATCCCGACGACCCGGCATGGCCTGTCTTCGGACTGCCGAGAATCATCACGGGAGAGGAGTCGATACAGAAGCTTTTCAGAGCAGTGGACAAGGAGTACAACGGCCTCACGTTCTGCATGGGCTCACTCGGAACGAATCCGGGGAACGACCTTCCTGCAATCATCAGAAGTGCAAAGGGCAGAATACACTTTGCACATATAAGGAACCTCCATCATTATGCACCCGGCGTCTTCGAGGAGGCTGCCCATCTTTCATCGGACGGCTCGTTCGACATGTATGAAGCCGTGAAGGCTCTTCACGACATCGGCTTCGACGGGCCGGCGAGACCGGACCACGGCCGTACCATATGGGGCGAGAAGTGCATGCCGGGCTACGGCCTCTACGACAGGGCGCTCGGTGCCGAATATATCCTCGGACTCTGGGAAGCAATCGACAAGAGTGAGAAGAGGGGCGTATGAGAGGACTCAAGTGTGATGTCTACACAGCCCTCCGGGAAGATATAACGACACTCTCCATCCTCCCCGGAGCCGAGCTCAGCATCGAGGAGCTCTGCGCCCGGTACGGGGTGTCACGCTCTCCTGTGAGGGACGCACTCCTGAGACTCCAGAGGGACAAACTCGTCGACATCTTTCCGCAGAAGGGAACGAGGGTCTCGTTCCTCGACGAGAAGACAGTCGAGGAGGAGAGGTTCATGCGTAAATGCATCGAACTGGGGGTCGTCGAGAAGTGCATGAAGAAGGAGAGAAGCGGGAGGGAGAAGGATGCATTCGTCGTCAAGCTCGAGAGCAATCTTCTTGTTCAGAAGGCGGCGCTTCTTGAGGAGGACTACAGCGGCTTCTACAAGGCCGATGACGAACTCCATCATCTCTTCTATACCGAAGTGGAACTGGACAACCTCTGGTCCATAGTTGACGCACACACAGGTAACGACAAGCGTATAAGGATGCTCTCCTATGCGGACGCATCAATCATCGAAGGCGTAAGCGAGCAGCACAGAGCTCTCGTCGACGCCATAAAGGACGGGGACCTCAGACGTGTCCTCGAAGTGGAAAGGATGCACCTCGAGAAGGTAGCCCGGGAGATAAAGGACTTCGAGGCACAGTACCCCGCTTATTTTGTAAAGGAGAAATGAGATATGAAATTACTCAAGAGTGAAATCGGAACCATCGGGAAGGATTCTTCTGTCAGAGTCTACAGCTACGACAGGGAGAAGATCATAAAGAATACAGAAGAGAGGCCGGAGTGGATCCATTTCGGTGCCGGGAACATCTTCCGCATCTTCCCCGCCGCTCTCTGCCAGCGTCTCATCGAGAAGGGATATATGGACACGGGAATCCTCGTCGCCGAGGGCTTCGACTACGAAATCATTGACGATATCTACCGCCCCCATGACGACCTCACCCTTGCCGTGACCCTCAAGGCCGACGGCTCCGTCGATAAGGAGATTATCGGTAGTGTTGCCGAAGCTGTTAAGGCCGACCCCGCATGCGCTCCCGACTGGGAGACACTCGGGAAGGCATTCAAGAACAGAAGCCTCAAGATGGTTTCATTCACGATTACCGAGAAGGGCTATGCGACAAAGACATCCTCGGGTGATCTGATGCCGGCGTACGCCGAAGACTTCTCTCATCCTGCAGAGGAGGCGAAGATGCTTCTCTCGCGCATCGTCTATCTCCTTTCACTGAGGTATAAGGAAGGAAAGTATCCGCTCTCGTTCGTCAGCATGGACAACTGCTCCCATAACGGCGAAAAGCTGAGAGATGCACTTCTTCTCATCGCAACCTCGTATGTCAAGAACGGCTTCCTCGAGAAGGACTTCCTCGACTACATCTCGGATGAGAAGCAGGTATCGTTCCCGTGGTCCATGATCGACAAGATCACACCGCGTCCCGATGCGTCTGTACTTGAAACGCTGAAGAAGGAAGGCTGGGAGGACATGGATGCAGTCGTTACTTCGAAGCACACATACATCGCACCCTACGTCAATGCAGAGGAAGCGGAATACCTTGTAATAGAAGACAGTTTCGCAAACGGCAGACCCCAGCTCGAGAAGAGCGGCGTCTACATGACAGACCGCGACACAGTCAACAGGACGGAGAGAATGAAGGTCACCACATGCCTCAATCCTCTCCATACGTCCCTCGCACTCTCGGGATGTCTTCTCGGCTACAGGCTCATCAACGAAGAGATGAAGGACGAGGATCTTGTCAGGATGATAAAGCGCCTCGGATACACGGAAGGCCTCCCCGTCGTGACAGACCCCGGCATAATAGAGCCGAAGGCGTTCATCGACGAAGTCATCTCCGTGCGTCTCCACAATCCCTTCATGCCCGACACGCCGCAGCGTATCGCAACGGACACGTCGCAGAAGCTCTCGATCCGTTTCGGCGAGACTGTGAAGAGTTATATGGAGAACGGAATGGATCTGGGCAAACTGAAGGTTGTCCCCCTTGTCTATGCACTCTTCATCCGCTACTGGATGGGACTGGATGACAACGGCGTTCCCTTCGAGATATCTCCCGACCCGATGAAGGACGAGATAAAGAGTCTCGTATCCTCCCTCGAACTCGGAAAGAAGCCTGCTGACCTCAGCGGCGTCAACGCTCTTCTCTCGAATGAGAAGATCTTCGGCTACGATGTCACGAAGACGAAGCTCTACAGCTCTGTCATCGAGGACCTCGAGGGAATGCTCAGAGATGGCGGAGTCAGAAAGACAATTCATAACACAGTAAAAGGATAAACATAATCAGATTCATAGTAATTTGAGGGGTATAAGATGAAAACACAGTACGACTGTATTGTGATCGGCTCCGGTGTGGTGGGTTCCGCCATCGCCCGGGAGCTCTCACGCTACAGACTGAAGACGGCGGTTCTGGAGAAGAACTGGGATGTATGCAACGAGACAAGCGGACGCAACTCCGCTGTCGTCCACGGCGGCTTTGCAAACCCGACGGGGAGCATGAAGGCGAAGTGCTGCGTCGCCGGCAACAGGATGATGCAGCAGCTTTCGGATGAGCTGGGCTTTCCTTTCAGACGCTGCGGCAAGGTCCTTGTCGGCAACACCGAAGAGGACAGGAAGCAGCTCGAGAGAACACTCGAGCAGGGAAAAGTCAACGGCTCGACAGGCCTGAGGATGATTGATAAGGAAGAGCTCCACAGAATCTGCCCGTCCGTTGTCGGGGAGTTTGCGCTCCTCAGCGAATCGAGCGGAATAATGGACCCCTTCCTCTACACGATAGCGCTTGCGGAGAACGCGAAGAAGAACGGCGTCGACTTCTACTTCGGTCATAAGGTTACGGCAATCGAAAGGGAAAACGGTCTCTACAGTGTGAAGACAGAAAACGGCGGTGAATTCGAATCGCGCTGGGTCGTCAATGCAGCGGGACTCGGGGCCGGGGAGGTTTCCTCATTCGTGGGACTAGATGACTACAGGGTCATCTATTCGAGAAGCAACTACATCATCCTCAACAAGAGGATGGGGAAGCTTCTTCCTCTTCCTGTCTATCCTGTACCGTCGAATGTATATATGGGTATACACATAACGCCGACAATCGACGGCAACGTCACAATAGGCCCCGATGCCGAGAATACCGATGATCCGACTTACTACGGTGTCCCTGAAGGTAAGATAGAAATGCTGGCAAAGGAAGGAGCCAGACTCTGGCCCCATATCTCGCCGCGTGACAGGATCCGTATCTTTTCCGGCATACAGCCCAAGGCTGTGGATGAAAAAGGTAATGTCATCGACTGGCAGATCGACATACGCGACGACAAGGCTCCGAAGTTTGTCTCACTCATCGGAATCGAGAGCCCGGGTCTTACAGGAAGCGTTCCTCTTGCACAGTATGTATTGGAGAAGATGAAGGCGAAGGAGGACTTCGAGCCGAACCCGGACTTCGATCCGAGAAACGAGAAGAGAGTGAAGTTCTCCGAGCTTTCGGACGAGGAGAAGAACGCCCTCATCAAGGAGGATCCCGACTGGGGTGAAGTCGTATGCTCGTGCGAGGAGATAACGAAGAAGGAGATCATCAATGCAATCCACAACCCCCTCGGAGTAAACACACTTACCGGTATCAAATACAGGACGAGGGCGATGATGGGACAGTGCCAGGGCGGGTTCTGCCAGATGAAGATATATGATCTCATCGAGAAGGAGACGGGAAGGAAGAGCAGCGACATATGCTACTCACTGCCCGGTTCATGGATTATAAGCGGAGAAATGAGGAGGGAGGAGAAATGAGCAGGAAAGTAGAATGCGTCATCATCGGAGGAGGTCCTGCGGGACTGAGCTCCGCACTCGCCCTCTGGAAAAGCGGCGTAAGGAACATCATCATACTCGAGAGGGAGGCCTTCCTCGGAGGAATCCTGAGACAGTGCATCCATGACGGATTCGGCCTCGACAGATTCGGCGAGAATCTCTCGGGTCCGGAGTATGCATCGCACTTCATCAGGGAGATAGAGAAGGAGGGGATTCCGTACATGACGAATGCAACCGTCATGAAGATAACCCCCAATCGTCATGTCGTCGTCTCTACAAGGGAGGGCGTGACTGAATATGAGGCAGCGTCCGTCATCCTTGCAATGGGATGCAAGGAGAGAAGTGCGGGAAGCATCGCACTCCTGGGGGAGAGGCCCGCAGGTGTCTATACGGCAGGAACTGCACAGGCATATATGAACCTCTACAACAGGATGCCCGGAAAGAACGTGATCATCCTCGGTTCGGGCGACATCGGCCTCATCATGGCACGCCGTCTCACCCTCGAGGGGGCGAAGGTCAGTGCCGTCTTCGAACTCATGCCGACTCCGAACGGGCTGCCGAGAAACATCGTCCAGTGTCTCTACGATTATGATATTCCGCTCTTCCTCAACCATACGGTCACGAAGATCTACGGACGGGAGAGAATCGAGGGAGTGGAAGTCAGCGAAGTCGACGAAAGGAGATGTCCGGTTCCGGGAAGCGGAAAGTACTATCCCTGTGACACGCTCATCCTCTCGGTCGGTCTCATTCCCGAGAACACGCTTCTCGAGGATGCATCGATTGTCATCGACCCTGCGACAAGCGGCGCCGTCGTCGACGAACACTACGAGACCTCGTTCAAGGGCATATTCAGCTGCGGCAACGTACTTCATGTCCATGACCTTGCCGACGCAGTCACAAAGGAGAGCGAGAATCTTGCCGCATCCGTCAGGCGCTACCTTGACGGTGATATCAAGGAGACGAGAGATCTCCCCGTGAAGAAGGGAAACGGTATCGGGCATGTGATTCCGCAGAGGATAACCTCATCCGAGCCCTTCCTTCTCTCACTGCGTGTCAGAAGCCAGTTCTCACCGTGTACGATTGCTCTCAGGCAGGACGGACGCACGATAGCCGAGAAGAAGATCAGAAAGGCGATTCCTGCGACGATGATCGAGATGGAGGTCGACGGCTCCCTTATCGGAAACGAAGGCGAAGTGGAGGTGTGTGTACTATGACAAAGCTCTATACGTGTATATGCTGCCCGAACGGCTGCGACATAATGGTTGAGATCGAGAACGGAAAGTTCGTCTCCGCTTCAGGCAATAAGTGCAGGAAGGGAATCGACTACGTGACACAGGAGCTTACGAGCCCCATGAGGACGATAGCCTCATCCGTGCTTGTGAGAGAAGGAGAGCTCCCGCTTGCGTCGGTGAGAACGACGAAGGCTGTTCCCAAGGACATGATCTTCCGTGTCATGGACGAGATAAAGAAGACAGTCCTCGATGCTCCTGTGGAGGAGGGGACGATAATAATCAGCAACGTCTGTAACCTTCAGAGCGATATAGTTGTTACTAAAAGCGTCAATAAGAAGAATTGAGAGTAATAACTACAACGAAAGAGGCACCCGTTCCGCAATGCGGAGAGGTGCCTTTTCTCGTATAAGAGTAATCATCTGTCATTTGAAGGGGATGAGTTTCCAGCTTC
Organism: Lachnospiraceae bacterium; assembly: GCA_963610485.1. Classification (GTDB taxonomy): domain Bacteria; phylum Spirochaetota; class Spirochaetia; order Sphaerochaetales; family Sphaerochaetaceae; genus Ornithospirochaeta. The sequence goes on along the minus strand of CAVDOI010000003.1, from coordinate 40,550 downwards.
CGCCCTTCGTGTTTCCTATCCTTTCAAGATAGCCGTTGCTTCTGAGGAACGAGATATTATTGCTTACGGCCGTCGTGCTGATCCCGAGCTTCTTCGACAGTCCTGATTTCGATATTCTCGGATTATCCCTGATTATCTCAAGAATTTTCTTTCTTCTCGGATTCAGCTGTGCTGTACTGTCTGCCGCATCCCTTTCTCCGGCGTTGTTTTCGTTCTCACTCAACTTCTTCTCTTCGGTTATCTCCACCCTGGAGAACGGAATCGTTACGATGATTGAAGTTTCAGTGAATGCTATGGCATCCCTGCCATAGGCCTGAGTGATAATCGGAACACCGCGTCCCGATTTTTCGCTTATGTGAAGCTCGAGGAATATTTCCGACAGCTTCTCATTCACGGGAACCGATTCTCCTCTGTAGAAGCCGTCTACAGTCTGTGCAGGTGCAAGGGAGCCGCGCGAAAGGATTTCTATTCTGTCCGAGAAGACCGAAATCATGGGAGCCTGGAGACCCGCCCAGTAATTGTGAAGAACCGCATTCACGACAGCCTCCCGGTAGGCGTCGCCGTTGAAAAGAGAGCTTTCCTTCCTTTCGACGTTCCTTTCTGTTTCGTCTGTCTGGACGAGATTCAGGGCATCCCCGTAGAATATGAGGTTGTCGAGGGTATAAAGAATGCAGTTGTTGCCGAATTCACGCACCGATATAAGTCTCGAGGCCTTTGTTTTTCCTTCGAAGATCGAGACCCGCAGAGGAATGTGCGAGTCATCCGAAAGCAGCTGGGCCATCACATTGTATTCACCGTTCTTCGTACGCAGTCTCAGATTCTTCTCGAATGTCTCCTCTTTCAGAACGATTCCTCTCGACCCGTAGTAGCCGAAAAGTTTCTTGAATGTGAGATCCCTGCATTCCGAAGGCTGGGTCTCTATTGTGTTTGTACGCCCGTCAAGGATCCTGAAGAGGTGTATCTCCCTCTTTGGGTAGTTTCTGATATTTGTCTTTGAACTTCCTATACGAATGTAACGCTTATCCTTGTATGATGTCGGAACATCCGTTGCGGCGGGGATGACGAGAACGACGACCTTCTTTCCGTCGATTTCGATATCCTCGAATCTGAAGTCTACGCTTGGGGAGAGATTCCTTGCAAGGTAGTTCTGGTACGGCTCGCTGTTGTAGTCGCAGTACTGACTGAATGTCGTTCCGACAATCCTGTGGGTTTTGTCTTCGACTCCCCATATGAAGTAGCCCTCCGCCTGATAATGGAAAGCCGCGGCATTGGAGATGGCCGACACATATTCCCCGAGAGCGTCGGGGCTGAACCAGTTTTCCTTGAATTCGAACCATTCCTGTTCACTTTCATATTTCAGCAGTTCCAGAACTTTTTCTTTCAGACCCATGACATACCTCCCGGATAGTTATTTTATTTATCAACCTTAAAGCTGGAATCTGTCAACTTATTTATCAACTTTGTTCGGTTTTCTATCAACTTTCGAAGGGCTATTTGTCAACATTGTCCCTATCAATATTGCGTTTTTTGCAAATTTCTGTACTTCCTAATATTGCGTTTTTTGCAAATTTTAGTGTTTTTCAATATTGGTTCTATGAGAATCCCTCTGATATGGTTCCGTATCTTTGAACTGAAGGCTGAATCTGTCAACTTCGACTGCATGTTCTGTGGTTCACGCGATACTTCATCCTGAGGCATTGTCTGATGGAAGGAAAGAGCCTGCCCAGGAAACGGGATTGCGGGGGGTGTCTGGTGCTGGTAGGAATAGTACAAAACTATGACGAAACCGATTTTTGTCAATGTTAAGTTTATGTAAACAATTAAGTTGCAGTTCGGATATGTTAAAAAAAGACATGATTTGAATACGTTTTTATCCAATGAGTGAACGTTATAATTTTAGCGATTCACGACAGAATTTTACCGTATGAATTCTAGAAAAACTGTCACCATAACCGACTTCGGAGCCAGAGGCGACGGCTCCTGGGATAACTCGAAGGCCTTCGAGGAGGCGCTGAGAGAACCCGGTGTGACTGTAAGGGTACCTGCCGGTATCTGGCTCACGGGTCCTGTTACACTCAAATCAGATACAACGCTCCTCATCGAGTACGGTGCCGTGCTCAAGTTCATACCCGAGCCCGAGCGCTATCTTCCCGTCTATACGAGATGGGAGGGAGTGAGGTGCTATGCAATGCATCCTCTGATCTATGCCGAGAATGCCCGGAACGTCTCGGTCGAAGGCGGCGGTGTCATCGACGGAAGCGGCAGAGCATGGTGGAATATCCTTTGGGATAAGAAAAAGCGCGGTGCGGGTCCGGAGAAGGATTACGAGAAGAGGCTTGCCGAACTCAATCCCGGTTACGAGAAGGATCCTTCGGGCGGCGGCGGAAGGCAGATGCAGTTCCTGCGTCCTGCATTCGTCCAGTTCAACAGATGCAGCAATGTGACACTGAAGGGGATCAAGGTCATCGAATCCCCGTTCTGGACAATTCATCCCATATTCTCCGACAACGTGACGATTGACTCCATTACGATTTTCAATCCCGCGGAGAGTCCCAATACGGACGCCATCGACGTCGACAGCTGCACGAACGTGACAATCAGGGGCTGTTATATAAATGTCGGGGATGACGGCATATGCATAAAGAGCGGGGCCGGAGAGGACGGGCTCAAGGCCGATGCTCCGACGCATGACGTACTTGTCGACTCATGTACCGTATCATCCGCACACGGCGGGGCTGTTATCGGAAGCGAGACTGCGGCAGGCATAAAGGACGTCGTCTTCACAAACTGCAATTTCATCGGAACCGACAGAGGTATAAGAATAAAGACAAGGCGCGGAAGGGGAGGCCTCATCGAGAATCTGACGTTCAGGAACATCTCGGTCGACGGCTGTCTCTGTCCGTTTACATTCAATATGTATTATAAGTGCGGTGCGACGGATGAAAGTGTATTCTCGCTCGATCCGCTTCCCGTCTCGGCAGATACTCCTCATATAAGGAACATAGTGATCGAGAACGTAACGGCGACAGGATGCCGCAGTTCGGCGGGATTCATAGTCGGACTTCCCGAGGCCCCGATAGAAGGCGTAGTCATCAGAAACTCCTTCTTCTCCGTCGATACATCCTCCTGTGTGGAACCCCGGGTTTCGGAGATGTACAGGGGACTTCCCGATGTGAAGGAGAAGGGCGTCAGGGTGCGTTTTGCATCCCTCAAACTCGAGAATGTGGTTGTCGAGGGAGTGAAGAGACTCCTTGTCGAAGAGTAGAAAAAGGCTGTTGCACGATTCTGACTACTCTATGAACAGTTACGACCATTGTTTGCGGGGTGGAAAAGTGCAATTTAAGATAAACTGGATTTCGGAATAGTGATGGAGAAGGAGAAGAGTCTTACAAAGTACAAGTCTGTCGACCTTATGATCTGGACCCTCATGCTCGGGGTCTTCGAGACGCTGATCGTGAAGGCAGGCTCGTCGTGGTTCAAGGACCAGCCTTATATTCTTTCCCTTGTTCCCGCACTTTCCGTTATAATCTACATGAGATGGTCGCTCTACGGTGTGCTCTATGCGGCGCTCGGGGGGCTCTTCACATCATTCGCCTTTTCGGCGGGGTGGGAACAGACGGCCGTCTATGTCATCGGCAATATGCTTTCAGTGCTGGTCTATCCGTTTCTGAAGGCTGTCGGTAAGGAAAGAGTAAGGCAGAGCTTCCTTCTTTCGGCATCCAGTGCCGTCCTCACGGCGCTCCTGATGCAGACGGGAAGGGGCCTTGTGTCGCTTGTTATGGGATCGGGTCTCCCGGCGATGGTGGATTTCATCACAACCGATGCCCTCAGCGGAGTATTCGCCGTAATCATCACCGGCATCGTCCGCAGAAGGGACGGCGTCTTCGAGGACCAGATAACATACCTTGTGAGAGTGAAAAGAGAAGAAGAGGAGAAGAAGAATGAAGGTCACAGCTTCTGATTATCTTGATTATGATGAAAGTACCGGAACCTATCACGAAAACAGTGAGCAGAAGGTAAGAGACGATGTGGAGAAGCACTACTGGCTCCACGTGGGACGTGCAGTTCTCAAGGACTGGCGCCTCTACATAATGCTTGTGCCGATGCTCCTTGTCTTCCTTTTCTGGAGATATTTCCCGATGTACGAGCTCCTGGGCTGCTTCAAGGTGTCCGACGAGGTGCTTCCCGTCTCACAGCAGCTCTTCTCCGGCTTCTCGTACTTCAGAAGGCTTCTTGTCGGAGGTGACGCACTCTCTGCAGAGTTCTGGAGAGCACTCAGGAACACGTTCCTCCTCTCGTTCTACGGCCTCTGCTTCGGCTTCCCCGTACCGATCATCCTCGCTCTCTTCTTCAACGAGGTGAGATCGAATATCGCAAGAAGCATCTACCAGGTAATGACATATCTGCCGAAGTTCATGTCGACCGTCGTCATGACTTCCCTCGTGACGATGCTTGTAAAGCAGGGATCCATCACGACAAGTTACGGTGTCATATCACAGCTTCTGGAGGCTCTCGGGCTCATAAGCCACGAGACGGCGAACTCGGGTCTCCTCAACAACCCCAACTTCTTCAGGGGCATCTATCAGCTCAGCGGCATCTGGGAGGATGCGGGCTACGGCTCCATCGTCTACTTTGCGGCAATCATCGCTATCAGCCCGACCAGTTACGAAGCGGCACAGATCGACGGCGCAGGAAAGATGGCACAGATGAGATACGTAGTCATCCCGTGCATCCTTTCGACAATCGTCATCATGCTCATAACGAAGATCGGATCGCTTTTGAGCATAGGCTACGAGAAGGTCCTTCTTCTCTACAATGAAAACACATATGTCACAGCCGATGTCGTATCGACATTCGCACAGCGTTACGGCCTTGCCGGAACGATGGAGGGAATAGCATCCGCAGCTGAGATGATGAACAACGTCATCGGCATGCTCCTCGTCATCGGAGCCAATACGATAGCCAGAAAGGCATCTGACGTCTCGCTTTACTGAGGAGGAGTGGAAAAATGAAAAGAAAACTCGAAACTACAGAACTCATCTTCAAGATCATCAGCTACACGCTCCTTACCATATTTGCAGTAAGCTGTCTCTATCCCTTCGTCTATGCAGTGTCATCGGCAATAAGCGGAAGGCATGCAGTCGAGTACTCCGAAGTCGTACTATTCCCGAAGGACATCCAGTTCGAGGCGTTCGGACGCATGTTCAGTTCCAACATGTTCTGGAATGCATACTCCAACACGCTCTACATCACGCTCTTCGGAACGATCTGGGCGCTCGGCTATTCGATCCTCGGTGCATATGCACTCTCGAAGAAGAGACTCCTGTTCCGTAAGACGTTCAACTTCTTCCTCGTCTTCACTATGTGGTTCAGTGCAGGTATCGTCCCGCAGTATCTCAACTACCTGAATACGAAGAAGGTCTTCAACAGTGTCGGAATCACGGACGACAAGTGGCTCGTCATCATCGCAATGGGTATGGCTGCCATGAACATCATCCTCCTGCGCAACGCCTTCGAAGGAGTTCCGCAGGACATCGAAGAGGCCGCGATAGTCGACGGTGCTACGGAGTTCCAGGTCCTGAGCAAGGTCTACATCCCGATGAGCAAGTCCACGATTGCGACAGTCGCTCTCTTCTTCGGAATCTCGAGATGGAACGGTTACTTCTGGGCACGCCAGATGATCTCCAACTCCAACGAGCATCCTCTCATGGTCTACATCAGACTCATGCTCGAGGAATATACGGACAGCGAAGCCATGGCCGGCTGGAACGAGGTCTTCGCATCCGACAGCATGATCTATGCTCTGATTGTATGTTCGATTGTCCCCATCCTCGTCATATATCCTTTCATACAGAAGTATTTTGCAAAGGGTGTCAACGTCGGTGGTGTCAAGGAATGATAAAGAAAGTTTTTAAACTGGAGGATATTAAGATGAAAAGAACATTGGCTATTGTTTTGATGGCTGTGTGTTGTCTGATGGTTTTTGCAGGCGGAGAGAAGGAACTTGCTCCGACAACCACGACTACAACGACTACAACAGCCGCTCCTGCAGCAGCTGCAGAAACAAAGAAACTCAGAGACCTCTATGCTGAAGGCACAGTCCTCAGGATGGCGACAGGTTATAACAGCAAGAAGACAGGTATTGCATTCGATGCAGACACAGCCGGCAACGGTGTCGAACTTGCAGGCGTGACCTACCATTCGGGCGACCTCAAGCCGACCTGGGTTGCTGTCGAGAAGATCCTCGGTGTCGAGTTCGAAGACAAGTACCAGGGAAACAGCGCTCAGAAGGAACTTCAGTTCTGGGCTGAAAGACTGAACGAAGTCGACTTCGTATCGGGTAACGCAACATCCCTCAACGAGTACGGAATCAAGGGAAGCTTCGTCAACATCGCCGACTATCTCGACCTCATGCCCAACTTCAAGGCATATCTCGAGGCCAACCCGATCGTAAGACTCTCGATCACAGGCGACACATCGACAGGCGCTATCTACTTCTCGCCTTACTTCGACGGTGTCAACGATATCGAGAGAATGCCCCTCATGAGAGAGGACTGGCTTGTCAAGCTCCTCGACGGCGAGGGTGAATTCACAGCTGAGAAGTGCGGAACACTCGCATCTGCTGTCTACACACCTTATATGCCGACATCGGGCAAGGTCACAGTCGACGCAGTAAGCTCCGACGGAACAAAGGTCATCTCCCTTACAAAGAACTATGACAAGGCAGGCAACATCGTCGGGAAGATGAACGCCGCACTTGCAAAGGGCACAGTCACTGGCGTCGAAGCAGTCAACATGCTCAGAACATATATCGACGAAGCATATGACGGCTACTACGGAACAACGAGATCCAATCTCTTCGCAGGCCAGGATGCCGCATGGGATGCAGACGAGCTCGTAGCTCTCCTGAGATGTGTCGTTGCAAACGCATACACACTCAACGGAACAGATTCCGTCCAGGGTCTCTTCTCCAGAGAAGACAACAACAACCAGAGAAAGGTCGACCTCTTCAGATTCGCAGGCACACTCTTCGGAGTCAGAGGTCTTGAATCAAGACAGGACTACCTCTACTTCGACAGCGAAGGCAACCTCTGCGATGCACGCCAGGAAGAGGCGACATACCTTGCTCTCGAGAAGATGAACGCAATGGCCAAGGAAGGCCTCATCAGCAAGTCCTACATCGACAACAGCAAGGAAAGCTCTTCGACAATGCTCGAGAACGATCTCGGCTTCATGAGCTACGACTACAACCAGACACAGACTCTCCTCAACGAAACCAAGCTTTCCGACGGCGAGAAGTATATGTGTGTCATGGTTCCTGTCGCACGCTGGTATGACGGAACAGACGAAAACGGCGTCTACATGAGATTCACGGAATCCTGGAGAAGCGTAAAGACAGACGGATGGGCAATCAGCAAGGCAGGCGTTGCAGGTGACGACAACAAGCTCTATGCAGCTCTCGCTCTCATCGACTACGCATTCAGCGAGGAAGGACAGATCATGATGAGCTACGGCCCGGATGAGTTCATCAAGAAGAACGACGACGGCAGCTACGTCACATTCAGCTTCAACGGCAAGGAGATGCCTGTCATCGCAGACATCACAGAGGAGTACCTCTGGAAGTATGCAAGCGGCAACTACACCAACTTCGCACGCCAGTATCTCGGATCGACACTCTCGTTCGCAAAGAGCCAGGCATTCGAGTATCAGTGCACAGTCGAGATCGGTAAGGAAGGCGCTGCACACATCTCCAACGCAATCGCTCTCGGAACGATCAAGCATCCCGAGCTCGCAGTATGCGACAACATGTGGTACACATCAATTCCGACGACACTCCCGAATACGAAGGTCGAACTCGATGCCATCAACGGATTTACGGAACTCATCAACCAGTTCAGCACATCCAAGGGCGGCACGAACATCCTCGTCAACCAGATTACATCCGGTTATACACTCGACGGCGCATCCGATGCCACGTCAAGTGCAGAGAAGGTCAAGACGGAATGGTCCGGCGTCCAGTATCTCTACTACAAGCAGAGTGCATGGAACCGCGCTCTCAAGTTCTATCAGAACCTGAACAAGTAAAAACAGACAAAGGCCCCGGGGAGGAATCCCCTCTCCGGAGCATTCTTTCCAGGAGGAACGGTTATGTATAAGAAACAGATGACATTTCAGAACATAATCTGTTATATCGCACTTATCGCCGGAGTTATCGTATTCATCTATTCTCTCGGCATAATGACAGATCTCTACGACTGTCTCTACACGACGATGACGAATCCGAATGACCATACTGAAACGATGGTCGAAGGTTCCATCGTCTACTACAACATGCAGGACTTCAACAGAAGCTTCCTCATCATGTCGATCGTCTACATCCTTCTCGGTGTTTTCCTCTTCGTGACCCAGACGGCGAAGAGACGCAGGTACTACGTCGGTAACTATAGTGCCATCGCACTGTTTGTCATCTTTACCCTTTTCCTCGTAGTATGGTCACACATCGAGATACAGACCTACAGAGGCCAGTGGCTCATGGTAGATTTCGAGGCGCTTGAAATGCATGCAAATGTCTTCAAGCATAAATTCACGACGTCGACATTCTGGTTCGACATCCACTATGCTGTTGCTGCTATCTCTCTTGCCGCAGCGGGACTTCTCACATACAACGCAGTCTGGAAGACAAAGCTCATGAAAGAAGAGCAGAGACTCATAAAGGAGGGAGAAAAAGCATGAGAGAAATCGACGACAACCTCATCAGCAAAGACCGCATGCGCTACATCAAGAACAAGTTCAGTTCGAACATGTGCATAATCGCCATCCTCTTCGACGTCTTCTTCTTCGTCTCCATCTACAAGATCAACATAGACACAAGCAAGAACTACTATAACATCCTTATAGGTGCTTCGATTGTATATAACCTCGTATTCATGCTTCTGGCGTTCCTTTCCTGTGAAAGCGTCAAGAACTACGACGAGAAGAAATGCTGGATGATGGTCGTCCTCGGCGTCCTCCAGGTCGTGAGGATCTTCATCCTCCCCTTGAAGTACCATACTTCGACTGTGACAATCCAGTCGGTCCAGACGGCCGTCATGGGCTCCTCACAGTTCATGCGCTGTATAATCTACCTCCTTATATCGGGTGCATGCCTCCTTCTCGGAGCAGCGGTCGGAATAAAGAGGTCGAGAACCCTCAAGGCATACATCGCAACTCTCGGTGAAGAGAAAAGGAGAGACTGATGGCAGAACTTAAACTACAGCATCTCGACAAGATTTATGACAACAAGGTCCAGGCCGTCTATGATTTCAACCTGGACGTGAAGGACGGGGAGCTCATCGTCCTCGTAGGGCCTTCCGGCTGCGGAAAGAGTACGACGCTGAGAATGGTCGCCGGACTGGAGGACATATCGAACGGACACCTCCTTCTCGACGGCAAGGACATCACGCAGGCACCGGCCAAGGACAGGGACATGGCAATGGTCTTCCAGAACTATGCCCTCTACGGTCATATGACCATATATGAAAACATGGCATTCTCCCTCACACTCAGAAAGGAGAATCCCAATGTCATACACAGGAAGGTTCTCGCAGCTGCAGAGATTCTCAATCTCACCACCCAGCTGAACAAGAAGCCGGCACAGCTTTCCGGCGGACAGAGACAGCGTGTCGCAATGGGACGCGCCATCGTCCGTACCCCGAAGGTCTTCCTCTTCGACGAGCCGCTTTCGAACCTCGACGCAAAGCTCAGGGGATCGACAAGAAGGGAGATTCTTCTCCTGCACAAGAAGCTCAAGGCAACGATGCTCTACGTCACACACGACCAGACTGAAGCCCTGACGCTCGCCGACAGGATCGTCTGCATGTCGATGGGACACGTACAGCAGGTCGGAACGCCGCTCGAGCTTTACGATACTCCCGCGAACATCTTCGTCGCAGGATTCATCGGCCTTCCTCCGATGAACTTCTTTGATGTGAAGGTGAAGGGCAGCTCCCTTGTAGGAAGAGGTTTCACGGTTCCTCTCAACGGTGAGGAAAGTGCGCTTCTCTCTTCATACAACGGAAAGGAGATCGTTCTCGGTGTAAGACCGGAGAACGTCGTCAAGGGTGACGATATAAAGATCAGCGTCACATCGAACGAGAACCTCGGTATGAACACACTAGTTCACGGCCACATCGTCAGCGACGGAGTGACCTACGACAAGATCACGGGCAAGCTCCGCGGCTGGTGTGACTACAAATCGGGCGATGAAGCGTCGGTCTCCTTCGACAGAATGCACTTCTTCGATAAGGAGACGACACAGAGAATCGTCAAGGAGGCCGACTGATGAGCCAGAAAAGAAAAGGATTTAAAGAGTGGGTAAGGAGGCAGATTGTCTCTCTCAAGCGCAATCCTCAGCGCATTCCGCTTGTGATGTACCTCATCACATTCCTCTACTATGCCCTCAACCTCACCTGCATATCGAATACTACGGCGAAGATCCAGGGCAGCGGGATGGGACTCTGCGGCTTTGCAACGATGCTCTTCTCCATATTGAGCCTCGTATGTTTTCTCAACACATTCCAGCACAGAAAGCCTGTGAACAAGCCGATGCTCATCCTCCTCTTCGTGATGACGGGTATAATCATCTATGCCGACGTCCACTACAGAGGTCTCATCTATGCAGCGGTGACGGCAGCCGAGAATCCGATCAAGGTACAGAGTTATATGACGAAGGCGTACAGCATGCTCTATACCCATGTCATACTGCTCTCCGTATCTGCCGCACTTGTGGTGCTGCTTCCGGTCTATTCGAAGCTTCTGAAGAAGATCAACACATCAATCGAGGTCGATTCCTACGATTCGATGGAGGCTATCGATATCTCCGGGGAGGAGTGATGTCGAAGAAGGAAAGAGTCGACTACACCGAAAAGAAGAAGCTCGTCGAGGAACTCGTCAATGCAAACGAGGAGAACACTCCCGAGTATTCCGAGGAGGAGCTCAACAGATTCAAGTCGAAGTCGGGCCTTAAGCTTACTTCGACTTCGAAGGCTCTTCTTCTCAAGTTCTGGTTCAGCGGAGTCGTCTGCTATTTCGTAGTCTGGGGACTGGGAGTCTATCTTGCGACCCTGGATCTGATCTTTGTAACATGCCTCGTGATGGGCTTCGTGAAGGATATTCTGGAGAACAACATCTTCAGGTTCCTTGCAGACCCGCCGGGCTCGAATGACAGATGGATGATGTTCCCTAAAAAGGGATTCATGTCGCTCATATTCAATGTGCTCTACGCATTTCTGGTCATGTTCTGCGTCTACTGCACATATGCTGCACTGAATACCGTGCTCTATAAACTGGCCGGTGAAAGCACCGCAGAGGAACCTTTCACATTCGGACTCTTTTATCTTGCGTACGACCTCCTCTTCATAAAGATGAAGCATGTCGGACAGAAGATAATAGAAGACGCAAAGAAAAAAGCTAAAGGAGGCGAGTAATGCCATACCTCATTTTCAAAGACATAAACAAGATCTATCCGAACGGATTCCATGCCGTCCATGATTTCAACCTTTCAATCGAGAAGGGAGAATTCATCGTATTCGTCGGTCCTTCCGGCTGCGGTAAGAGTACGACGCTGAGGATGATTGCAGGACTTGAGGATATCAGCAAGGGTGATTTCCTGATAAACGGGGAGAGAGCCAACGAGAAGGGGCCGAGGGACAGGGGTGTCGCAATGGTCTTCCAGTCCTACGCACTCTATCCTCAGATGACTGTCTACGACAATCTCGCCTTCGGTCTCACCCTCGAGGGAGTCGATGAAGATGTCATCGAGGAGAAGGTCATGAACGTCGCAGGCATTCTGGGACTCACCGAATACCTCGATCGTCTTCCCAAGGCGCTCTCCGGCGGTCAGAGACAGCGTGTCGCAGTAGGAAGGGCGATCATCAGGAAGGTCAACATCTTCCTCATGGACGAGCCTCTCTCGAACCTCGACGCCAAGCAGCGTGTCACGATGCGTTCCGAGATTACCGAAATCCACAAGAAGACGGGCGCAACGACAATCTACGTCACGCACGACCAGACCGAGGCCATGACAATGGCTGACAGAATCGTCGTCATGAAGGAAGGCTATATCCAGCAGGTAGGAACTCCGTACGAGCTCTACTTCAATCCCGTCAACGTCTTCGTTGCAGGTTTCATCGGAGAGCCTCCGATGAACTTCGTGAAGGCAGCTCTCAATGACGGACATGTGAAAATCGGCTCCAATGACATCGATCTCTCACCCAAGCTCAGCGCCGAGAACCTGAAGGCGTATGAAGGAAAGGAGATTGTCTTCGGCTTCAGACCCGAGGCCGTCACACTCCGCGACGAAGGCGGAAGCTGCAGCGTGAAGTGCACGGTAGAGCTTACCGAACTTCTTGGCGACAACACCAACGTCTACATCGACATCCAGGGCAGCAAGGCCATCCTCAAGGTCAATCCTCACGACACACCGGAGATGGACAGAGGAATCGAATTCTACATTCCGTACGAGAGTGTCTATCTCTTCGACGGCGAAACGGAGAAGGTTATCAAGTAGTCAGCAGTTCGCATTATGACGAAAGCCGGGGGCGTACATCCCCGGCTTTCTTTGCCGGCATCATGGCTGAATAAATACCTCTGGAAGAGAAATACTCTAATATATTAGAGGCTGAAGGATTGAAGAAGATGTCAAACATGAACTCTGTCATTTTCTGACAATTCTGCTTTTTACATTTTTTCGATTTTCAATTTGTGTTATTTCCAATTTTCTGCGATAATGATTGTTATCAAAGGAAAGGCCATACACATGGTGGGATTAGATACATCGGGGGATCTTTCGTAGTTGAGCTTATCCGTCTGAGGGGAGAGGGGTAAGCTCTTTTCTTTTTCGCGGGAAACGGCCCTGACTGTCCGTCATCTGTTCTTTGAATTCTGCCTCACATACTTTCCCTGAGAGTTGTAAAAAAGTATAATAAGTTATAAAGTATTTCAAAAAGTATATTAAGTTATAAAGAAAAATAAAAAGTATAAACTGTTATAAATCGGAGGCAGCTATGCAGAACCCTTTCACAACGACATTCAGCAAAGCCCCTGAATACACATATATCGATACCGGCAAGGCTGATGAAATACTGGAGAACTTCAGATATGAGAAGCCCAGCGAGTCTCTCTATAAGATAACCGGTGTCCGCGGCTCCGGAAAAACCGTGCTCCTTGCAAAGATTGAAGAGAGACTGAGGAGTGATGAGTACAGGAATGAAGGCTGGATAGTTCTTGATTTGAATCCGACAAGAAACATGCTCCATCAGACAGCATCGATGCTCGTCAATGAAGGCTTCGGAAAAAATGATACGAAGAGCAGAAGCATAAATGTTTCCGCAAGCATTCTCGGCACAGGAGGGGGGTTCGGACTTGCGTCCGAGAAAGATGACTCCTTCTTCGATATCGGGGTGGAAGTCGAAAAGATGATACAGGAAGCCGCGAAGAAGGATAAGAAGATATTCATAGGAATTGATGAAGTGTCGAAGACTGAGGAAATGATTCAGTTTGCTTCGGAGTTCAGCAGATGGCTCAGAGCTGCCTATCCTGTATTTATGGTCTGTACAGGGCTATATGAAAATATTACAGCATTGAGCAATGTGAAGAATCTTACTTTCTTCAGGAGAGCGACAACGGTGACGACAGAACCTCTGAGCTATGTAAGAATGGCCGAGATGTACAGGCTCAAGCTCTCCATTGACATCGACACAGCCAAAGAGATGGCGGCATTCACAAAAGGATATGCATATGCATTCCAGGAACTCGGCGTGCTCTATTTCAGAAAGAAGGAAAACGAAAGTCTCAAGGATGTCGTTTCCGCTCTCAAGGCTGAACTTTTCGCTTACTCCTATGAAAAGATCTGGGAGGAGCTTTCAGAAAACGACAGATTCCTGATCAGACTTCTTTCCGGAAAAGAAGAATACAAACGAGAGGAACTCATCGTCCTGATGGGCGAGAAGAAAGGTCTCTACTCGATGTACAGGGACAGACTGATCAAGAAAGGGCTGGTAAATGTCCGACAGGGATATATCTCGCTGTCACTGCCGTTCTTCGCTGATTACGTACGTGATTACTGCTCGTGATATTCTTTCATTCATACAGCGAATGCTCCGGAATTCAGGAAACGGCGTAGTGTTTTCTTTATCTGAGAAGTCACTGCCGGCATATCTTTTGAACCTGTCTGAAATACCGGCAGGTTGGAAGAAATGTGAGAGATCCGGGCTGTCCCCGAATTCTACATACCGACTCTGATGCGGACGGCGGAATCCGGGACTGCTGTTCCGTTGTTTACTGAAACAGAAAAGTACGAGGCTCTTATTTGTGATGACGGCAATGTGCATTCTATTTTTTAACGGACTGACTTGAAGAGAAGGTCTGTTTTGTTGAAAAATACTATGAAATGGAAAGGAACTTGACAAGCGGAAGTGTACCCGGAAATCTCATCAGATTCTCGCTCCCGTACCTGGTATCATATTTTCTGCAGACACTTTACGGCATGGCCGATCTTCTGATCATCGGGCAGTTCGAAGGCGTCAGCAGTACGACAGCCGTCTCCGTCGGGAGCCAGGTGATGCATATGCTGACCGTCATGATAGTGGGACTGGCAATGGGTACGACCGTCGCCGTATCACATGCAGTGGGTGCGGGGGACAGGAGAAGCACCGAGCGCTCGATCGGAGGCACGATTTCCATCTTTACGATAGTGGCCGTTGTCATGACAGCCGTCCTCATATTCTCCGTTGACGGTGTTGTCAGCATAATGAGCACTCCCGAAGAGGCAGTTGCCGGTACGAGAAGCTATCTACTGATCTGTTTTGCAGGTCTTCCCTTCATCATTGCCTACAATATCATAAGCAGCATATACCGGGGACTGGGGGACAGCCGTACGCCGATGTTCTTCGTCCTCATCGCATGCGTGCTCAACATCCTTCTCGATATCCTCTTCATGGGCCCCTGTTCAATGGGACCTGCAGGTGCTGCTCTCGGCACAGTTCTGAGCCAGGCGGTGAGTGTAGTCATTGCACTATTCCATCTCAAGAGAAGTGATGCCTCCACGCTCCATGTGGAGAGAAGCGACCTCAGACTCACGAAGAGCGTTGTCGGCCCCATACTCAAGGTCGGGTTCCCGATAGCGGCGCAGGACGGCCTTATCCAGGTTGCGTTCATCGTCATCACCGTGATAATGAACAGACGCGGCCTCACCGATGCCGCAGCAGTCGGCATTGTCGAGAAGGTCATATCCTTCTTATTCCTCGTTCCCTCCTCGATACTTTCATCGGTATCTGCAATAGGTGCGCAGAACATTGGTGCGGGGAAGAAGAAGAGGGCGAGAGAGACGCTCTACTGGGCGCTCCTGATTGCCGTCGTCTTCGGCCTTGTCGTCTCCACTGTCGTCCAGTTCACAGCCGAGGGCGTCGTCTCGCTCTTCACATCCGACGAGGCCGTCATACACAGCGGCGGTCAGTATCTCAGAGGCTATGTCTTCGATACGATCTTTGCTGGCATTCACTTTGCATTCAGCGGCTATTTCTGCGCCGCGGGAAAGGCCGGGATATCATTCGCGCACAATATCACGGCGATAGTGCTGATGAGGATTCCGGGCGTCTATCTTCTTTCCTCGATGTACCCGGACAACCTCTTCCCCGTGGGACTTGCAACAGTATCGGGCTCGATACTGTCGGCGCTGATATGCATAGCGGCATATCTCGTAATCACAAGGAAGGAGAGAAGGGCCTAGGCGTTGTCTATGACCTTCTGGTAGGGCCCCAGCATCCCCTTGTCCATCATCGCGCCTCCCTTTGCCATGAGCTTCTTGTTCCTCATGAGAGAGCCGGCAAAGCAAAGGGCGATCATCTTTCCTCTTTCCTTCTGCGGAAAGTCGTATAGGCCGTTCTTCTTGTAGAACTTATGGTCGTCCCTCATGATTCCCCTCATCACCCAGATAAGGTCTCTGAATATCTTCATTCCGCCGACTCCGTAGAAGGTGCGCGGCTTATGATAGCCCTTCTCGAGGGCATACGAGAGTGAAAGCGAGAGCTTTTCTATCGTCGATGCGTCATATGCCATGCCTGCCAGGTAATTGCGGCCGACATCGCTTCTCGCCTCGAGAACCGTCCTGAGGTTCTCCTCGCCCGGGATATCACCATCGATGATATAACCCACAGGCTTGAAGACGGAGACTGTCCTGTGTCCGTTGTAGAATCTCCTGTCGTCATAATTCTTGAAGCGGGGCCCCATCGAGTGATCAGTGACTGTGAAGGCATAGACTACGGCATTTCCCGAGAGAACCTCGTTCTCGAGGAGGTTTTCAAAACCGTCCCTGTAGACGCATTTTCCCTCAAGCGCACACTTCAGGCACCCCAGGCATCCGCCCTTGAAGGTGAATGAGGAGAGGTCGATAATCCTCGTTCTGTACGGAAACGACGAGACAAATGCGGAGACCATCGTCTCAAGTCTCTCCCTTCCGTATGTGTAGTCGACTACTATCGAGACCGTGTAGTCATCCTTCTTCTCAGAAGAAACAGCCGGAACCGGAATGTCCGGAAGAGCAGGGGATGCACTCTTTATCATCTTCTGTGTTTTAAAAACTCCGTTTTCCTTTGCCCATACCGTGCGTTCGAACCATGCTGTGAGTTCCTCACGGCCTTCCTCCCTGAGGAGGTCCTCCATGTCGAGGGAGAGTCCCTCGATGAAGGAGAAACCCAGATCGATCAGGTTCTCCTCGAGCCACCTGTGTGCCGTCGTGTCATAGAAGTGTTTGCTTGTCGTTATCATGGATGCACACTTTCCGTCAAAGGAGAGATTGTTCTCCTTCAGAATGCGGATGAAGTAATGGAGCTGGCTCGGAGCGAGGAATGTATATACAGGGAACGAAAAGATTACAAGGTCGCTCGATTCTATCCCGGCGGCAGTCCTGTCAATCTTTTCTCTGTTGGCTTTCTCGGAGCATCCGACGTGGATGTATGAGAACGAGTGTGACGGGAATTTCTTCTCAAGATAGAGTGAATTCTGAAGTGTTATGGAGGTCTTTGCCTTCGGTGATGCATTCAATACAAGAACTTTCATGAGTCAATTTTACCCGCCGTTGTAAAAATCATAAAGACAAAAAGGCAAAAATGATAATTGACAGGAAGATAACTACGGTTTATAAATGTCGATTATATTTCATAGCGATGATGATAAAAGGAGTTGATACAGAATTATGCTCGGCGTACTGATGAACACATTCATGAAGGTTGCGGAAAAGCAGAACTTCACAAAAGCGGGAGAAGAACTCGGAATGACACAGCCTGCTGTATCTCATCAGATAAAGCAGCTCGAGGACGAAGTGGGCCACAAGCTCATAATCCGTAACAAATCGGGGCTTATTCTCACTCCGGAGGGTGAAATCGTGCTCAAATATGCACGCCGTCTCTACGCCCTCAACGAGAAGATGCTCCTCGAGCTTCAGGGCAAGAACAAGATACTTTCCCTTGTGAGGGTCGGCATAACACATACCTGCGAAAGCAATCTCACTGCCGCGGCACTTGCCAAGGTGAGTAACGATCACAAGGGGCTGAGGATAATCCTCACGTCCGATACAATAAATAATCTTTATGACAAACTCGTCTCCTACGAACTCGACCTCGCCATCATTGACGGCCCGCTCCTCGATCCGAGATTCTCGTCGATGATGCTCGACACCGACTATCTCGTATGCGTCATGAGTCCGACGAACCCCCTTGCGAAGAACAGCGTCATCAGTATCGGCGAACTCAAGAAGGAGAAGCTCATACTCCGTACTGCACAGTCGGGGACGAGAACGCTCTTCGAGAGCGCGCTCGAAAGCAACAACGAATCGCTTTCGTCTTTTGATATCATCCTCGAATGCGACAACATCGCGACAATCAAGGACCTCATAAGAAAGGATATGGGCGTCTCGATACTTCCCCGCAGTGCCTGCCAGGATGAACTGGGGAAGGGAAAGGTCGCCGCACTACCCATCGAGAACTTCTCTATGGTGAGAGAGACGAGAATAGTCTACAACAGAGACTTCTCTGATATGGAATTCCTGAATGAGATAATCAAGGCTTACGGCAAGGAGACGGGAATCAGGGCGTAGTGAGCGGGTTTTCTTTCAAAAATCCGTTTTTGCCGTTCTTGCCCTGAATCTTTATTGAACGAGGATTTCTCACTACAATGTTCATGGCATCTGCTTCTAAGAAAACGGTTCAAAGAAATGGGGGAGGAACAGAATGACTGCAGCTTCAACCGGAAGACATGTACTTCCGATATCACCAGAAAGGCGGATTACAATACCAAGGGACTTTTATCAGAAACTCGGTTTCGGGAGAGAAGCGGAGTGCGTTGTTAATGGCGGCGAGATTGTCATACGTCCTGTCAGAACGGGAGACTTCTCTGAACAGATACTTGCTGATCTCGTGGAAGAGGGATATTCGGGAAAGGAACTCCCGGAGGAATTTAGAAGGAGACAGACGCAGGTCAGACCCGCGGTGGAAGCTATGATTGCATGCTCTGATGCAATTGCTCTAGGCCTCGCCCCCTATGAGACATTCGATGATGTATTCGGGGCTGAGGGTGACTGAACAGGGCGGGTCAAAGACACGGGCTTTGATGCTGCATTGAGAAAGAGACGGAAATCAAGGCATAAAAAATCGGAAAGGGGGGGATTCGAACCCCCGATGGCTTTTGACCATACACGACTTCCAATCGTGCACCTTCGACCACTCGGACACCTTTCCAAATTAAAAACGACAGAGAGAAGTTTATAGAAAAGCTCTCTCCGTGTAAATACTCAATCAGTTATCTTTCTTCATCGCCGCGGCATGATTCTTGATGGCAAGGAAGGACTCGTCGCTGATGGCGTGCTCCATTCTGCATGCGTCCTTTGTCGCCGTATTGTAATCGACTCCAAGAGATATCAGCAGATCTCTTATAGTTACATGACGCTCGTACGTCTTTTCGGCGATTGCACGGCCTGCGGGCAGAAGAACCAGATCCCCGTTCTTCTCCATTTCTATATAACCCTCGGTGCGGAGATTCTTCATCGCGACAGAGACGCTCGGCTTTGTGATTCCCAGGTGTTTTGCAACATCGATAGAACGGGCACGGCCGTTCTGTTCGGTAATGAACAGGATAGCTTCGAGGTAATCTTCCGCAGATTCTCTAATTACCATTGATTACTCCTTTTCCTCTTATTGAATAATTTAAGAACAAAACCTGCCTTCTTCAAGTGAAATCGTAGAAAAAAGCCTCCCGGAAAATGAGGGAGGCTCATCACAAACGGAAAGAGGGGGATTCGAACCCCCGAAGAGTTGCCCCTTGCTTGATTTCGAATCAAGTGCCTTCGACCACTCGGCCATCTTTCCATCGGCATCGATTATATTGTGTTTTCCATCTTTCTTTCTAGCCCCCTCCCGAAGAGATTTTTCGTTCAGCTCAGAAGCCTGAAAACGTCGTCGAGACAGTAGAAGGAACAGAACGGATAGTCTCCCGGATTGAGCGCCGTCTTCTCTTTTGTGAAGAATATGTATGAGGTTTTTCTTCCTCCGCTGATGAGCGAAGCTCTGCGCTTGAGCGTGGTGACAACCTCATTCGTTATATCTTTGGAGATGTACTTGCACTCACACACCGTAAGCCCTCCGTCATCCGTCCCTGCCGCTATGTCGATTTCCTCTTCCTTCTTTGTAACGGGGTTACCTCCCCACCAGCGTCCCATCTCTGTAATGAGAGTGCCATTCAGAATCCCGGGAAGTGCCTTCCTGCAGAGTTTTTCAAACGCGAAGCCGAAAAACTCATTAATGTGAACAAGGTAGTTTGCTGTCATCTGCTTCCCGCCGTAGGCGGAGAAAGGATACCTGAAGCGGTAATAGAAAGTGACGACTCTGTCCTTTATCCGCCATACGGGTTTTCTCGAGGCCGGCTGTACGCTTACTTCCTTCTCGACGATGTCGATTTCAGCCAGACTGGCGAGAACGGATGTCACGAGAGATGTTGAAAGCCCTGTCTTCTGTGCAATATCTGAAACCTTGTTCGTACCCGATGCAAGAAGCGTACAGACAGTCAGGTAGTTTCCGGCACTTCTGTTCTCCATGAGGAACATCAGCGGAACTTCGTTCACAAAATAACCGTTCTCATGAACTTTCTCTGCATTTCTGTGGCCTTCTGCGACATGGTGTTCTCCTCTGGTTAGATAAGTCTAACCGCAAGAATCATAATACTTCCTCTTTTTCTTTTCCACCGTTTCACCTTATCCTTCTTCCATGACGACCCTCTTTTTCGATATAGGTTCAACGCTCGTCGACGAAGGCACAGCCTACGATCATCATGCCCGCATGATGCTGGAAGGAAGCGGTGTCACATTCGCCCGATTCGACAGCAAGCGACGTGAGTTCTACGAAAAGGGGATGGACGGCAACTTGGAGGCGGCAGCCTTCTTCGGCCTTCCCGAAAGGCCCTGGCCGAGCGAGGACGAGAGTGTCTTTCCCGATGTGGTTGAAACATTGGAGTATCTTAGGGGCAGGGGATACAGGCTCGGAATAATCGCCAATCAGCCGGAAGGAACGGAGAGGAGACTTTCCGAGCGGGGCCTGATACGTTTCTTCTCCGTCATCGAGGCATCATACGAGTGTGGATTCGGAAAGCCGGACGAACGTATTTTCAGAAAGGCGGCATCTGATGCGGGGTGCAGAATGGAGGATGCGTGGATGATCGGCGACAGACTCGATAACGATATTCTCCCGGCCCGCAGGCTCGGTATGAAGACGGTATGGATGAGGTCCGGCATGTGGAAACTGACGCCCCTTTCTTTTTCTGACGGAATTGCGGATTTATGTATAAATAAAATATCAGAGCTGAAATTTCACTTCTGAGAAATAAAATCTGTCACATGAAACCATGTAAAAACAAAGAATATGTATTGGTTTTCCAGCCCTTTTCACAATATTATAAGTTCTGATGTTGGACGAAGGAAACAACATACATGAATAAGGAGAAAATGGATATGAAGAAAACAGCAGTCGTTTTACTGCTATCGACGCTTGTTCTGATGTCTGCATTCTGCGGCGGAGGAAAAGAGACTACAACAACGACTCCGGCAACGACTGGAGAGGTCGAGACGGCAGGTACACTCACGGAAACAGGCAGTGTCAAGTCAGCTGCAATCCAGGCGGATGTCAAATACAAGGACACCATCATCATCGGTGTCGCCAACGATATAACGACACTCGATCCCCAGGGTTCCAATACGGATGCCAACATGATGGCATTCTATCTGACACACGAAACCCTCGTCGATATCGACCCCGATACAGGTGATGTCATCCCCGCACTTGCAGAGAGCTGGACAGTATCTGACGACGGCTGTACGTTCGTCTTCACGCTTCCCGCGGATGCGACATTCACAGACGGAAGCAGAGTCACATCTGAAGACGTCAAGTATACATACGAGAAGGCAAAGACTTCATCGTTTGCAAAGATGAAGGTCAGCGACGTAGAGGAAATCGTGTGCCTCGATGACACACACGTTCAGATCACCCTGGCAAAGGCTAACCAGGACTGGATCACGCTCATGGCTCACAAGGGCATGTCGATTCTCAGCAAGGCTGCATGCGAGAAGGACGAGAAGACGGGCTGCTACATGGGTTCGGGTATGTTCTCCCTCGAGAACTGGGTCCCCGGTGACTATGTATCGTTCGTAAGATATGACAACTACAGAAAGGGTGCGGCTCCGACAAGAAGAATCGTCTTCAAGCTCTACAAGGAAGCATCCACAAGACTCATCGCACTCCAGACAGGCGAGATCGATGTATGTATCGACCCGAGTACGACAGACCTCGAGAGAATCAGAAGCGACAAGAACCTCGAACTGGTGCAGACTCCCGATGTCGTCATGCTCTACATCCCGATGAACATGGAGAAGCCGGGCCTCAATAACGTCCACGTAAGAAAGGCTCTTGCATACTGCACTGACAAGGAAAGCATGATCATCGCAGGCAAGGACGGACTCGGAACCGTACACAACAACTACATCAACCGCGGCCAGTTCGGTCTCAATCCGAACATCCACGTATATGAATACAACCTCGACAAGGCGAAGGAAGAGCTTGCTCTCTCCGGCTACAAGCCCGGCGAGCTGACCTTCCACATCATGGTCGACAAGGAATTCAAGAAGACGATGGCTCTCATCTTCCAGCAGTCATGTGCCCAGATCGGCATCAACATCGTCCTCGAGGAGATGGAGACTGCGGCTCTCAAGGGTAAGCTCAACGACAAGGCCCTCGACTACGAACTCTGCATCTACCAGTTCACAGACGACCTCGGAACAGACTACACGCTCCGCAACCAGTGCGGTTCGACACTCGGTGCAGACGGTGTCAGAGTCAAGAACGGTTCCAACAGACCCAACATGAAGGATGCTGTCTACGATGCAATGGTCGACGCAGCTCTCGTCGAGACTGATACAGAGACAAGAAGACAGATGTACTACGAAATCGAGAACTACCTCGACGAAGTATGTCCGCTCATCCCGATCTGCACATCATACATCAACATCGGTGTCAAGAAGGGACTTGCAGGTGCTGTATGGAAGCCGGATGCAAAGCACGACTTCAGATACATCGCACTTCCCCAGTGATCGTCTGATTTCCAGTTACGCAGGGCGCCCCGGCGGTGCTCTGCGTTTCACTTTATTCCGATTAAGGAGAAAATATGCACCGCTACATAATCAAGCGCCTGATAATGCTCATCCCGGTACTCCTGGGCGTCGCATTCATCATTTTCGCCATAATGAGCGTGGCTGAGGGCGACCCCGTCTATTCGGTCGCAGGCCCGGACGCCACCGAGGAGGAGCTTGACGCCCTCCGTGAGGAGATGGGACTCAAAGGCTCCCTCCTCGAAAGATATTTCAGATACATAGCAAAGCTCCTGAGAGGCAATCTCGGTACGAGCTATATAAGTCAGATGGATGTTATGAAACTCTATCTGCAGAGACTTCCGAATACACTCAGGCTCGCTTCCCTTGCGATGCTTGTCGCCATATTGATGTCGGTCCCGCTGGGAATCATCGCCGCAGTCAACCAGAACAGCTGGAAGGATACGATTGCGATGATCTTCGCTCTCGTGGGACTCTCGATGCCGAACTTCTGGCTGGGGCTCCTTCTGATGCTCCTCTTCTCCCTCAAGCTCGGATGGTTCCCCTCCGGCGGAAGCGAGGGGGCGCTCAGCGTAGTGCTTCCTGCAGTCACAGTCGGCGTGGGACTTGCAGCACTTCTTACAAGAACGACACGTTCGAGTATGCTTGATGTCCTGAGACAGGACTACCTCAGAACCGCAAGGGCCAAGGGCGTTTCAGAGAAGAGGGTCGTCATGCATCATGCACTGAGGAACGCGCTTATCCCGATCATCACGATCTTCGGCGTCCAGTTCTCCAACGTCCTCGGAGGATCCGTCCTCGCCGAGACGGTATTCGCATGGCCGGGAGTCGGAAGACTCGTCGTCGACGCAATCGACCAGAGGGACATTCCGACAGTCACGGGGGCTCTCATAATGACGACGATGCTCGTCACAATCGTCAACCTCCTTGTCGATATCGTATATGCCTACGTCGATCCCCGTATCAAGGCACAGTACACTAAGTAAGGGGGCAGCAGGGTATGGCAGAAACAAAGGAAAGAGCATCGAAAATCTACAAGAAGAGGAGCACCATGGCCCTTGCCTGGAGACAGCTCAGGCGCAACAAGGGTGCCATCATAGGACTTGTTCTTCTTGTTCTTATAATCGTCGGGGCACTCATCGCTCCGATAGTCTACGACTACAACACCGATGTAATCGGAATGAACGTCCGCGAGAGAATGCAGTGGCCTTCGGCAAAGCATATATGCGGTACCGACGAACTCGGGCGTGACATCTTCGCCCGCATCGTCTACGGCGCGCGCTATTCGCTTGCCGTCGGCGTCGTGGCAGTCATGATCGCCCTTTTTGTGGGCGTCATCCTCGGATCGGCTGCTGGCTACATCGGAGGCGTCTTCGAAAATATCGTCATGAGAGTGTGCGACATCTTCTCCTCGATTCCGTCGGTTCTGATGGCCATCGCCGTCGTATCGGCACTGGGAAAGAGCACCCTCAATCTCATGATAGCAGTCGGCATTGCTTCGACGGCGCCGTTCGTGCGTGTCGCAAGAGCCGCCGTCCTCGTTGTCAGAGGCGAGGAGTATGTCGAGGCTGCACGTGCCATCGGACAGCCCGACTGGAAGATAGTCCTCATACACATCATCCCGAACTGTCTCAGCCAGATTATCGTACAGGCGACGCTGAGAGTCGGATCTGCAATCATATCTGCAGCACAGCTTTCGTTCCTCGGCCTGGGTGTTCCCGCTCCGGCTCCCGAATGGGGAAGCATGCTATCTGCAGGAAGGCTCTACATCCGTGACTACAGCTACATGACACTCTTCCCGGGCATCGCAATCATGATCACCGTCCTTTCGCTCAATCTTCTCGGCGACGGACTGAGAGATGCGCTCGACCCGAAGCTCAAGAGATAAGGAGGAAGATATGGAAGAAAGAGAGATTCTGAACATAGAAGACCTCCGTGTAAGATTCGAAACGGAGGACGGCACAGTCTACGCCGTCAACGGGATAAACCTCAAACTCGGCTACAAGAGGACCCTGGGGCTCGTCGGTGAGACGGGAGCGGGGAAGACTACGACGGCACTCGCGATGCTCCGCCTCGTGCCCGATCCGCCGGGAGTCGTCGAATGCAAGCGCCTCGAAATCGGAGGAAGGGATGTCAGGGACATCTCCCCGGGAGAACTCGAGCAGGTCAGGGGTAAGGAGATCTCGATGATCTTCCAGGACCCGATGACGGCCCTCAATCCCGTATTCACTGTCGGCGAGCAGATTGCCGAGTCTATTTCGATACACGAGAAAGTGGGACATGAAGAGGCCATGAAGAAGGCGGGGGACATGCTGGAGATGGTCGGTATCCCGCGGGGACGCGCAAACGAGTATCCTCATCAGTTCTCGGGCGGAATGAAGCAGAGGGTTGTCATAGCAATCGCACTTGCCTGCAACCCCAAGCTACTCATCGCCGATGAACCCACCACTGCCCTCGACGTCACAATCCAGGCACAGGTTCTCGAGCTCATGAACGAGCTTAAGGAGAAATACAACACCTCGATGATCATGATCACCCATGACCTCGGCATCGTCGCCGAAGTCTGCGACGAGGTCGCCGTCATGTATGCGGGACGCATAGTCGAGGAGGGTTCTCTCGAGGAGGTCTTCGGCACGACGAGACACCCGTACACCGAGGGACTCTTCAATTCGCTTCCGAACATCAAGAACAGGACTGCGAAACTCAAGCCGATCCACGGTCTGATGCCCGACCCGACGGACCTTCCGAAGGGATGTCCGTTCGCACCGCGCTGCAGCTATGCAACTCCCGAATGCTCGGAGAGCATCCCGGAGCTGAAGAACATGGGCGGCACACACTTCGTTGCATGTTCGCGTTATGACAGAGAAGAGGGCTTCACGCTCGAAAGGAACAGAAAATGAGCGACAATATTCTAGAAGTAAGAAACCTTAAGAAATATTTCAAGACCTCGCGCGGAATGCTCCATGCCGTCGATGACATCAACTTCACGATTGAGAGGGGAAAGACCCTGGGGCTTGTCGGAGAGTCCGGATGCGGCAAGAGCACGACGGGCCGTGTCATCCTGCGTCTCATCGAGCCGACGGACGGTGAGGTCATCTTCGAGGGAAAGGACGTCACGAAGCTCAGCAGGGGCGAGATGCGCCACATGAGGAAGGATATGCAGATCATCTTCCAGGATCCCTATTCGTCACTCGATCCTAAGAAGACCGTGAGCCAGATCATCGCAGAGCCCATCAGGGAGAACAGGATCCTCACCGGACGCCATGCAATCGAGGACAGGGTTCTCGAACTCATGGACACCGTAGGACTCGCCGAGAGATACATCAACACGTATCCCCATGAGCTCGACGGAGGAAGACGGCAGCGTATAGGAATAGCGAGAGCCCTCGCGATGGAGCCCAAGCTCATCATCTGCGACGAGCCCGTGTCCGCACTGGACGTATCGATCCAGGCCCAGATCCTGAACCTTCTGAAGGAACTCCAGGAGAAGCTGGGGCTGACGTACATCTTCATCACCCATGACCTCTCGGTCGTCAACCATTTCTCCGACGACATCGCAGTCATGTACCTGGGGCAGATAGTGGAGAAGGCTCCTGCGGAGGAACTCTTCGAGAACCCCATCCACCCCTATACACAGGCGCTTCTTTCTGCCATCCCGATCCCGGAACTCGGACACAGAAGAGAGAGGGTCAAGCTCAAGGGCGAGATCACCTCTCCCATCGAGCCGCCGGCGGAGTGCAGATTTGCAAAGCGCTGCCTGGTCTGCCGCGACGATGTCTGCAGAAGTGCAGTTCCCAAGCTCATCGAGGTCAAACCCGGTCACTTTGTGGCATGCCCTCTGAAGCAGAAGGAACTCGGATTCTAACGGAAGGGGACTCGTAAAAAGAGTCCCTTTCAATTACCCTTACACCATGGTCAGGAAGTTCTTCCAGATAACAAGACATACCGACAGTGAGCTCACCGACTTCCTTGAGAAGAACAGGAAGGAGGGACGGTTTCTCGTGAAAGTCGCCGGTAACAGCTTCTATTTCGAGAACCGCAGCGACAGCCGTCCCGTCTGCGCACTTTCCTTATATGCACACGGGAGGGATGTCTCGACAGAGCTTCAGGTCAGGGAGGAACTTGTATTCCTGAGAGAGAAGGGCTGGGACAGCATATGTGTCGGACGCCCCGAGACGATGGACGACAGACGCCGTCACGTCTATCTAAGAGCCGAAGTCGGGAGTCCGGAGGTCCTGATTCCCGATGAGGAGAGCGAGAAGAAGGCGGAGAGAAGAGGAAAGAGGAAGGCCCTTTCGAATCTCCTTCTCTGCGTACTATACTTCACTGCATTCTTTCTTCTCATAACGCACAGTCTTGCGAAGGTCTTTTCGTCGAATTCATACATATTCTCGTTTCTGCTGCTGTTCATATTCCTTGCTATTTGCACAGTATATTCAGCAGGAGCATTCATCGAGAGGTTCTTCAAGAAGATAAAGAAGCCTCTTCTCGATCTGTCGACACGCCTCGTCTTCTGGTTCCTTGTCGCATTCGCAGCCTTCCTCCTTCTCGACTCCTTCCTCAGTGAAAAGAAAAGTTCCGAAAGCATAAAGGTGGGTTCTTCCACCTATAAGCTCTACTCCGATGAAGTGCCGCTCTCCCTCGAAGACCTCGGGGGAAGAACTGACGGAAGTTACAGGACAACGACGGCGTCCTCTTCGTCATCATTCATTGCCTCCTATTCGTTGTACTTCGACGAGAGCTTCGGGGTAAGGGAGGGAGAGAGCGTCTACGACAAGGCCGAGGAGTATGAGGTTGCGTATATCTCCTACGCAGTGTTCACCACACACTGGGAGAGTCTGAGGCGTGCAGTCGAAGACGAGATTTATCCATACAGGACAAAAGAGCCAGTCACTATCCCCGGCGCCGATGAAGCCTTCCTCTCGGGCTCTGCATATCTTATGAGGAAGGGCGACTCGATTATGGTTGTGAAATCAGGCTATGCACTGAGTGCCGACGCTCTCGGGAAACTTGTCTCTTTGATGTAACAGGCCACCCCGGCATGAAGAGGAAAGCTGCTGTCTGGTAATGCATTCTCCGCACGTTTCAACAAAGTTTCCGCACCTTTTAATGAGCTTTCCGCACCTTTTAATGAGCTTTCCGCACCCTTTGACGAAGTTTCCGCACCCTTTGACGAAGTTTCCGCACCCTTGAACGAAGTTTCCGCACCCTTTGACGGAGTTTCCGCACCCTTGAACGAAGTTTCCGCACCTTTTACCGGAGTTTCCGCACCCTTTGACGGAGTTTCCGCACCCTTGAACGAGCTTTCCGCACCCTTCAACGTAGTTTCCGCACCCTCGAACGAAGTTTCCGCACCCTATACCGCGTTGTTCTATGCAGTTTCCGCGTTATCTCCCGTATTTTCCGCGTTATCTCCCGTAGTTTTCGCGTTATCTCCCGTAGTTTCCGCGTTATCTTCCGTAGTTTTCGCGCTATCTCATGTAGTTTCCGCGTTATCTCCCGCAGTTTCCGCGTTATCCCCTGTAGTTTCCGCGCTACCTGTTCATGACAGTTGAAAAAGATGTTGCCATGCAGCCATTAAAAACGGGAAGACATAATCGCCTTCCCATATCTATCATCTCTCGTTCTTCCGGATTACTCCGGTGAGTTACGAGGCAAAGAGGATTCGAACCTCCGACCCTCAGTTCCGCAAACTGATGCTCTATCCAGCTGAGCTATTGCCTCAAATCAACAGAGAGTATAATGGACCATTTTCTTCTTTTGTTCTAGTGGTTGAATTAACTTTTTGTTCAACCCCTGAATAGGGTTATGAATGCGATTATGACGCCTGCACAACCTTCTCCTCCGAGAAGTCCCGCACTGACGAGGCTTGCCTCCTTCTCCGTGTTCTTACGGCTCATCTTCTTTACTATCCAGTTGAGAAGGGCACCGAGTCCCACGGTAACTGTGATGTATGTTCCGAGGTACATTCCGAGTCCTACAGCCGTGGAGGGGAGGTTCAGGAGGAAGAGGAGGGCTCCGACGGCGACGCCTATCCAGAACGCAGGGGCATTGTCGAGTCCTCCCGAGAGTGCCGCGACAGCTTTCGCCTGCGGGGCCGGCATATCTGCAGAACCGAAGACGAAGACGTTCTTCATGAGGAAGAGCACAAGCGTTGCAATCACGGCTCCGATGATGCCTCCGATTGCCTCGGCCTTTGTCTGGTCCTTCGGATCCGTTCCTATAAGAGATCCCGATTTGAAGTCGTTCATGACGTCTCCGCTGAGACCGCATGCAACTGCAACGGCAGCCGCTACTGTGAACGAAGCCGTGAGGGGAGTGCCGCAGAGGGCGTGGACTGCAAGGAGTACGAGGATCGCGAATACCTCCATCGGGTTTATGCCCGTCTGACCTGTGAGCATGCTTGAAAGGTATGTCGCTACAGCGGCTCCCGCCACTGTCAGTATGCTCTCGATAAAGCTCATTTCCGTGAAGAGAGAGAGTATGAGGACGGAAGCGGCGACGATGACGAGGGCTGTGATGAGAGCCTTCGTGTTCTTTTCCGACTTTCTGTTGTTCCTGTTCTTAACTGCCTGGAATACAGCCTTAAGCGCAACGGCGAAGCCTGTCCCTATCATGATACCGAGTCCGAGGGATGAACGGAATGAATCAGCCCGGGCCATCGACTCGAAGAGCCCCGTCTTTATTCCAACCGGAGTCAGGATGAAGTAGCCGGCAACCATACCTGTGACCCATGCTGCTGCAAGCGCCGGTCCTATGATGGCGCCTATCGAGAGTGCCATCGGGGATACGTAGAGCTGAAGTCCCGGAATGAGGGCACTTCCTTTATATATAGTTAAAAGGGAAGGAATCTTACCGAAGAAGTCCCTTACGAATGCAAATACACCGCTGAGTGCAAGGGATGAAAAGAGCCAGGGCGAGCTCTTCTCGTCCTTCTCGGTCATGAGAGTCTTGTATGATGCTTCACCGATGGGGTACGGAAGCTTCTGCTCCTCGATGAGGGACGGTCTGTAGAGAGCAGTGAAGAGGGTACCCAGAAGAGAGCCCACGACGCTTGCCGCCATGACTGACATGAGAGAGATCTCATTTGAAGAGCTGAGCATCCAGAGCCCCGGGACTGTGAATGCCAGTCCGCCTGCCACCATGCTTCCCGCACTCATGAGAGTATGGGTGCAGTTGATCTCCTTGAGCGTCGAGCCCTTGGCCTTTCTGAGAATCGTCATGGAGAGTACCGTGACGAATACCGTCGGCCAGGGGAGTGCGCCGGCCTTGAGGGCGACATACATGGATGACGCCGTGATGAATGCAAGACCTATAATACCGACAAGGATGCTTCTGAGTGTAAGTGAAGTTTCTTTCTTTTCCATAGGGCAGTCATTGTGACAGAAATAAAGAAACTGTGGTAGTCATTTTTCAGACCACATTCGTACTGAAAGATAACTGATTTTTCCCCTCCGGGATGATAAAATCGTCGTAAGAGGAAAAAGATGGACAGGATAAGGAAGAACTTCGGTTTCGGGATGATGAGGCTCCCTCTGAACGGGGATGATATCGACTACGGAAAGACAACACAGATGGTGGACAGCTTCCTTGCCGCAGGCTTCAACTATTTCGACACCGCACACGGCTATCTGAAGGAAAGGAGCGAGGAGGCAGTGAGGAGATGTCTCACATCACGCCGGCCGCGTGACAGCTACGTCCTCACCGACAAGCTCACTGCATCCTACTTCAAGACTAACGATGACATAAGACCGCTTTTCGAGAAGCAGCTCTCTTCATGCGGCGTCGACTACTTCGACTTTTACCTCATGCATGCCCAGGGCAGGGTGAACTACGAACACTTCAAAGCATGCAGGGCATATGAGACGGCGTTCGAACTCAGGCGTGAGGGCAGAATCAGACATGTCGGCATATCTTTCCACGATACGGCTGAATATCTCGAGAGAATACTGACTGACTATCCCGATATCGAAATCGTACAGATACAGCTCAACTACCTCGACTTCGATGACCCGGCAGTCCAGAGCGGAAAGTGCCTCGAGGTATGCAGAAAGCACAACAAGGACGTCATAGTGATGGAGCCCGTGAAGGGAGGAAGCCTTGTCAATCTTCCCCCGGAGGCCGGAGAGGTCTTCTCCTCCCTCCACGGCGGAAGCCCCGCATCCTATGCCCTCCGCTATGCAGCGGGGATGGAGGGCGTCGTGATGGTGCTCTCCGGTATGAGCAGCCAGGAACAGATGGAGGACAACATCTCGACAATGAAGGATTTCAAACCCCTGGATGAGAGGGAGCTTAATGCCGTGGAGAAGGTGAGAGGGATCTTCGCCGGAATGCATCTCATCCCGTGCACAGCCTGCCGTTACTGCACACCCGGGTGTCCGGAGCATATCGCAATTCCGGATATCTTTGCTTCATACAACTCCAGGGAGATTCACCACAGCTGGAATGCCGACTATTATTACGGCATCCATACAAGCGGGGCGGGGAAGGCATCACAGTGCATACGGTGCGGAAAGTGCGAGAAGGTGTGTCCCCAGCACCTCCGGATAAGATCCCTTCTTGAAAAATGTGCCGCCCTCTTCGAGAAAAGATGACAGCGGCGGGGCGAATGTTAAATCTTCGTCCCTTCTTCTCATTCTTTTTCCGAAGGATTTAAGCATTTGGTCAGTCCAGTCTTTTCCCTGTTGCATTATGGTGATTTCATACTATTAAAAGTATTAAAAATAACAAGTTATATTGCCTCCTCTATGTAACTCTTTACAGTATCATGAGTAATGCCGGCCGGCATGTGAAAGCGGCATGTCGGAGGAAAGTGTGAAAATTTTTAATTTTTTGTTTGCCATATCAATTTTTCTAATGTACTCTATACTCAAGACGCCGGTCCTTAATTCGGCGCGCTGTTATTCAAGAAAGGAGGAACAACAGTGAAAAAGGTTATCATCGTATTATTGGCACTCTCAATGGTTCTCATGGGCCTCGGTGCACAGGCAGCAAGTGAAACAGCTACATCAGCAGGTGAGACTCTCACACTCTGGACATATCCTATCGGAGACTGGGGAAATGACGCAGCAGTCACAGCTCTCATGGATGCTTTCACAGCTGAGACAGGTATCAAAGTAAATGTCGAGTACCTCACATACACAGACGGCGACGACAAGGTCAACACAGCTCTCGCAGCCGGACAGGCTCCCGACCTCATCATGGAAGGACCGGAAAGACTCGTTGCAAACTGGGGTGCTAAGGGCTACATGGTCGACATGTCCGACATTCTCGACAGCACAGACAGAGCAGAACTTCTCCCGGCTACTCTCAAGGCTTGTCTGACAGCAGACGGCAAGCTCTATGAGTATCCTCTCGTCATGACAGCTCACTGTATGGCTATCAACCTTGACGCATTCAAGGCAGCAGGTGCAGACAAGTATGTCAACCTCGAGACAAGAACATGGACAACAGATGACTTCATCGCTGCAGTCAAGGCTCTCTATGCTTACTACGGCACAACAGTCGGTGCTGTCTACTGCGGCGGTCAGGGCGGCGACCAGGGAACAAGAGTTCTCGTGAACGGCCTCTACGGCGGAACATTCACAAACGCAGAGCACACAGCTTACACATGGAACAGCGCTGAGAACATCAAGGCTCTCCAGCTTCTCAAGAGTCTCGACGGAATCGCATTCGACGCTTCAATCGTCGGCGGCGACGAAATCAACCTCTTCAGGAACGGAACACTCAAGATGGCATTCTGCTGGAACATCGCTCAGCAGCTCACAGGCGACAAGACAGACGCAGGTGAAGAGATCGTCTTCATGAGCTTCCCGTCACAGACAGGCGTCACAGAGCTCAACGGCGGTATCTGGGGCTTCGGTATCTTCGATAACGGCGATGCCAAGAAGGTTGAAGCAGCAAAGAAGTTCGTCCAGTACTTCTGCGACGGCAACGGAACAGAAAATGCCATCAAGACAGCCAAGTACTTTGCAGCACGCACAAAGACACACGGCAAGGATCTCTCCGGTATCTGGGCTGACAATGCAGTCATGAACGAGTACAACATCCTCATGCAGTACCTCGGTGACTACTATCAGGTCACAAACGGCTGGGCAAATGCAAGAACAGCATGGTGGAACATGCTCCAGGCAGTAGGCCAGGGACAGGACATCGCAACAGCTGTCAAGACATTCGCAGACCAGGCTAACGCAGCTGCAGCAGCTAACTGATCGAATTGATGAAAGACCGGGCTCCGCTCTCCGGGGCCCGTTATCAGAAGCCCTGTTCCTTTTTAGGGCAGGGCTCTTTTCAGGTACAAACATGGCACAGGCATTATCTATGAACAAGGCGATCAGACGCAGGGAGACCGTATCGGCATACCTGTTTCTGCTGCCGTCACTGGTATTCTTCATCGGTTTTGTAATCTTCCCGATGATACTCTGTCTCTATACGAGTCTCTTCGACGCAAGCCTCAACGCTAAGAAGGCCGATGTCTTCATAGGGCTGGGAAACTACATCGAGCTCTGGCAGGATCCCGTATTTATAAAAGCGCTGAAGAATACATTCATCATCGTAATCGTTTCGGTCCCCATCGTAACGGCGTTCTCGCTCTGGGTGGCCGCTACCATCTACAAGATGAAGAACTGGGCTCTCAGTGCCTTCAGATGTATCTTCTATCTTCCTGTAGTAACAGGTTCGGTTGCAGTCACCGTTGTATGGAAATGGATCTACAACAACTACTACGGCGTTCTCAACTACGTTCTCAAGGGAATGGGCGTGATCGACCAGAACGTCAACTGGCTGGGATCTGCAAGCACCGCACTCTGGTGTATCATCGTGATACTCCTCACGACAAGCATCGGACAGCCCATCGTCCTCTACGTCTCGGCCCTCAGCAACGTCGACCCGACTCTCATCGAAGCGGGTGAGGTTGACGGAGCGACCAACCTCCAGACCTTCTGGCGCATAAAGTGGCCGTCAATCATGCCGACGACGCTCTACATAGTCGTCATCACGACTATCAACAGCTTCCAGTGCTTCGCACTCATACAGCTTCTGACGTCCGGCGGCCCGAACAATTCGACGCAGACAGTCATGTACTATATCTACTATACGGCATTCAAGCTCTACAGATTCGGCTACGGCAACGCGATGGGCATCATCCTTGCGCTCTTCATCGCCGCTCTCAGTGCAGTGCAGTTCTTCGTGGCGAGAGAGAAATAGGGAGGACGGTATGGATCTCAACAGACAGAACAAAAGTGCATACCACATCATCAGTGTTATTCTCATAATCATCTTCGCCGCTCTTTCGATCTTCCCCCTCTACTGGATCGTGACAGGTGCATTCAAGAATTCGAGGGAGATCAACTCCGCAACCCCCGTATGGTGGCCGAGCGAGTGGGTCTTCGACAACTTCACGCGCCTCTTCAGCAAGCGCAGTGCTCCTCTCTTCGAGATCTTCGGCCTCCAGGGCCCGAGAGTCCCCGGTGCCATAAGATGGCTTCTGAACACAGTCGTCATGGCAGTCGCGGCGATGGTCCTCACATGCATCACCGCATCAATGGCGGGTTACGCACTTGCGAAGAAGCGTTTCTACGGGCAGAAGATCCTCTTCTCCCTCATAGTTTGTGCAATGGCACTCCCCAAGCAGGTCATACTCATCCCTCTCATCAAGGAGATGAGCGCCCTCAATCTCTACGACACCCTCTGGGCCGTCATATTCCCCACAGTGGGGTGGCCGTTCGGAGTCTTCCTGATGAAGCAGTTCTCTGAAGGGGTCCCGCGTGAGATGCTCGAGGCGGCCCGCATCGACGGCTCGAACGAAGCCAAGACATTCGTCGAGATAGTCGTCCCTATGATCAAACCGGGTATCGGGGCACTGGCCATCTTCACATTCATCAACAGCTGGAATGATTATTTCATGCAGCTCATCATGCTCAGCAAATCAAGCAATCTGACAATATCTCTCGGTATTGCTACAATGCAGGCCGAGAACAGCACTGATTTCGGTATCATAATGGCCGGGGCGGCACTTGCCTCTCTCCCCATCATCATTGTCTTCCTCATCTTCCAGAAGTATTTCACGAAGGGAATCACGATGGGTGCTGTAAAGGGTTGATTGGAGGTTTATATGTCAGAAAGAGAAGATAAATACAAAGGTATTATTCCCGCCTTCTATGCCTGCTACGGCAGCGACGGTGAAATCGACAGTTCCAGAGTGAAGGCTTTCACGAAGTACCTCATCGGTAAGAACGTGAAGGGCCTCTACGTCGGCGGAAGCAGCGGAGAATGCATCTACCAGAGTGTGGATGACAGGAAGAAGCTGCTGGAGGCTGTGATGAGCGAGGCGGGAGGAAGAATCACCGTCATCGCACACGTTGCGTGCAACAACACACGTGACTCGAGAGAGCTTGCTGCGCACGCAGAGAGTCTCGGCGTCGACGCAATAGCTTCCATCCCCCCGATCTACTTCCATCTTCCGGACTATGCCATCGCAAAGTACTGGAATGACATATCTGATGCGGCTCCGAAGACGGACTTCGTCATCTACAATATCCCGCAGCTTGCGGGAGTGGGGCTCTCGCTTCCCCTTCTGAGGACGATGCTCGGGAACGAAAGGGTGATCGGCGTCAAGAATTCCAGCATGCCCACACAGGATATCCAGATGTTCAAGGCCGAGGGAAAGAAGAACGGCAGAGAGTTCGTCGTCTTCAACGGTCCGGACGAGCAGCTTGTCTCCGGGCTTGCCATCGGAGCTGACGGCGGCATCGGAGGAACGTATGCCGTCATGAGCGAACTCTACACGGCAATTTTCGACCTTGTGAAGAAGGGCGATATCGTGAAGGCGAGGGAGATTCAGAACAGTGCGGATTCCATTATCTATGCGCTCTGCACTGCAAGGGGCAACCTCTATGCAACGATGAAGGAAGTATTGAAGATGCGCACAGGTCTCGACCTGGGAGGCGTAAGGGCTCCTCTCTATCCGTATACGGAAGAGGACAGGAGTGTCGTGGAGAAGTGTGCGGCAATGATCGACGAGGCTGTCAGCGCCCTTTAAACGGGCACTTTGAAGACAGCCTTCCTCACAGGAGCGGGGGATGCGACAGAACGGGCGGGGGAATGAGCTTCCTCCGGCATCGTGACGCAGTACTGGCCGGAGCGTATTATGTGTTCCTCTCCATTGCTGCATTCTCCGAGCATGATGTCCCTCTCACTGTCGTACTCTTCAGTGACGGACATAGTATCGACAGGGGCAGTGAGAATCTTCTCCTCCCCGCTCAATATGTAGTGGATGTCTGCATATTTCCTGTGGGCTTCATAGACGTTTTCCTCCTTCGTCGTGAATGAGGAGACCGTGACGAAGATCCCGTTTCCGATCTCCGTTCTGCCCTCGGGAAGAAGCGAAAGGTCGTGGCTGTTGAGCCAGTCGACGGCCCTGTGAAGGTTTGAAAGTGTCCTGTAAGTGCTTTCCATATTGTTTGGCTCCCTGTGAGACGGTATGATTCAACTATTATAGAAGGAGAATAAAAGAATGAGTAATGTTTTCGATAAAATAAAGGGCGCCCTCATCGTATCGTGCCAGGCACTTCCCTCCGAGCCTCTCCACTCTTCGTTCATCATGGGCAGAATGGCACTGGCTGCAAAGGAAGGCGGAGCCAGGGGAATCAGGGCTAACACAAAGGAAGATATCGCGGAAATACAGAAGAACGTCGACCTTCCGATAATCGGAATCGTCAAGCGCGACTATCCCGACAGCGAGATATACATCACGCCGACGATGAAGGAAGTGAGAGAGCTCATGGAGGTAAAGCCCGAAATAATTGCACTCGATGCAACCGGGAGGCTCAGACCCGAGGGAAAGACTCTCAGGGAGTTCTTCCTCGAGATAAAGAAGGAGTACCCGGATCAGCTCCTGATGGCCGACTGCTCGACAGTAGAGGAGTGCCTCTATGCAGACTCCCTCGGCTTCGACTTCATCGCTCCGACGATGGTCGGCTATACACCCGAGAGCAGGGGGCTCAAGATTGCCGCGGATGATTTCAAGATCCTCAGGGACATCATAAAGGGCGTGAAACATCCTGTGATATGTGAAGGCAACATCGACTCTCCCGAGAAGGCGAGAAGGGTGCTCGACCTGGGCTCCTTTGCCGTAGTTGTAGGGTCCTCGATCACAAGACCCCAGCTCATCACGAAGAAGTACACGGCGGCTATCGAGGCGTGAGATGAAATACTTCGCTTCCCTCGACATAGGCGGAACGGCCGTGAAGTACGGCATCATCACATCAGACGGTGACATCCTCACGAAAGGCGAGACGGCGACTGAGGCCGAGAAGGGGCCGGAAGTCTGGATGAAGAAGGTTACGGCTGCAATCGACGACATGAAGGCTTCATATCCCATCGGCGGCATATGCGTCTCCTCGACGGCGATGATAGACTCCGACCGCGGCAGTGTCTTCTTCTCGCTTCCCCAGGTTCCGGACTATACGGGATTCGAAGTAAAGAAGTACCTCGAGGATAAGTGCGGCCTTGTAACCGAAGTCGAGAACGACGTCAACTCAGTCGCACTTGCCGAAAGCATATCGGGTGCGGGGAAGGGCTATGACTCCGTTCTCTCGCTTGCAGTCGGTACCGGGATAGGCGGAGGCTTTACAGTAAAGGGAAAGCTTCTCAGGGGACATACATTCTCCGCATGCGAAGTCGGGTACATAAAGGTCGACGGAGGGACACTCGAGAGCACGGGCTCGACGAGTGCACTATGCCGCAGAATCGAGAAATACAAGGGAGATGAAACGTTCAGCTGGAACGGAAGGCGTGTAATCGCAGAAGCTCTAAAAGGCGACAGTGACGCCCTCCGTGCTCTCGATATCATGACATCCTCCATCGCCGACGGACTTGTCTCCCTTTCATATATTCTCAATCCCGCAGTCATCGTACTCGGAGGCGGCATCATGAAGAACACGTTCCTTGTCGATGAGATCAGAAGCAGATACCGCTTGTCGATCAATCCCCTCATCGGGGAGAGGACCGAAGTCGTGAAGGCCGTCTATGACAACGACGCGGGGCTCCTCGGGGCATTCTACCACTTTGCGGAAAAACATCCGGAGGCACTTCAGTGAAGAAGAGAATACTGTGCTTCGGCGACTCCAACACCTGGGGCTATATCCCGGGAACGGCAGAGCGCTATGACGAGAATACGAGATGGACGTGCTTACTCGGAAAGAAACTCGGGGAAGAATACACAGTCATCGAAGAGGGCATGACAGGACGCACCACGGTCTTCGACACGGGATTCGATGACTATCTCAACGGGAAGAAGGCCCTCGGGTATATCCTGAAGAGCCAGCTTCCTCTGGATTATGTCATCGTCATGCTCGGTACCAACGACATCTGTGACCACAGGATGGACAGGATAGAACTGGGGCTTACGGAAATCGTGAGGGAGATAAAGAACGCCGACTGGGTCTTCCGCACGAAGACTCCCGTCTTCCCGTCGGGGAAGGCCGGAATACTTGTCGTCTCTCCGCTTCCCTTCGGGGACGCGTGCCCTCTCAGCGCCGAGATAAAAAAGGAGAGCAGACTCTATCCTGGTATGACGAAGCGTGTTGCTGCGGCTATGGGCACCGACTATCTCGATCCGAGTCCTTACATAAAGCCGTCAGATACGGACGGTATACATCTATCATCCGAAAGCCACGCGATTCTTGCTTCCCTGATCTACAACAGCCTTATGGAGACTGCTTTCTGATGAATTTCTTCAACCCCGAGCAGCAGCCATGGAAATTCCTGGGGCGTTGTGTCGACTTTGTCGGCCTCTCGCTCTGCTGTGTCTTCTGCTCGCTCGGCATCGTCACTCTCGGTCCGTCCCTCACGGCGCTCTACACATCCGTCGTGAAGGCATTCCGCTACGGCGACAACACCCCGTTCAGGGAATTCTTCAGAGTATTTCGTAAGGAGTTCAGGAAGGGGGTTATCCTTACCCTGATCTGCATCCCCGTCCTCCTTCTCATCGCATACGGCTACAGCGTCATGAAGGCAAATTCCTCAGATAGAACGGGGGCGTTCATGTTCACCTTCTATTATGTGCTCCTGATTCTCCCCGTCGGTACGATGCTCAATCTCTTTCCGCTCCTCGGTCGCTTTGAACTGTCAATCAAAGATTATATAAAGACGGCATTCTCCCTCACGATTGCACACCTTCCTTCAACATTGGTAATCGTTCTTCTTTCCGTCGAGCTCACAGTCTGGACACTCGAGTACTGGTCTCCCGCATTCATAACCCCCTCGATCTGGGCGCTTCTATCCTCGTTCTTTCTGGAGAACAACTACAAGAAGCACCTCTCCGAAGAGGAGTGCGCCGCTCTTGAGGGTATTACCGTAGAGGAATACCGGGAAAAGGAAGAGGAGAGGGCGAGAATCAGAGGCTTCTTCAGACGGAAGAAGAAGTAGCCTCCCTTACTATCGGGAGAAGAGACGACGCGAGAGTCTCGTGTCCCTTACGTGTAAGGTGCATGCAGTCGATTCTGTTGAACTCGCACCCTTCGGCATTGAAGAACCTGACGCCGTTACGTTCACATACCGCCTTGTAGAGAGGCGCAAGTTCACGGCTCTTTCTGACGCACTCCGATCCCATCCATTCCACACTGAAGACTTCCCTGAACTCCTCTCTTATCGGGGGAGGACAGACAACAAGAATGTTGCTCTTCCCGTCCTTCCAGCATTCAATCGTCCTGACCTTCTTTATGAGCCTTTCCATACCGCATGCTATGACAAGGGGGGAGGCCGAGAAGCGTTCCTTCGTATCGTTGGTACCGAGCATTATGATGAGAAGATCTACAGGCTCATGGCTCATGAGAATGGGGTAGACATGCCCCAGGGCGTCCATACCTTCGTGAAGAGGGTCGGAAAAGACTGTCGTCCGTCCCCCGAGCCCTTCCTCGATGACAAGATAATCGTCCCCGAGGGCCTTCTGAAGCCTCATCGTCCATCTTTCATCTTCGTTGAAACGGTCGGTGCCGTCTGCATTGTCGTGTACGTCGGCCGAGTAACCGTGGGTGTTGGAATCTCCTAAACAGACAATGTGCTTCTTCATATCATGCCTCCGGAGAGAATTGTAACCTATCTCCATCTTTTTTTGTATATCGGGTTATGATATATACATACGGACGGAAGAAGCCTTACATGGAGAAATGATGAATAAATACAGTCCACCTTTTCATATGACAGACAGCATGGTTTCATTGATGGTCGATATCGGAGAAGAAACCGGACGAATAACAGCTCTCACGGGAGGGATGTTGGACGCGGAGCAATGCCGCAGTAACCGTATACGCACAATACGTTCTTCTCTTGCAATTGAAGGCAACACACTGTCGCTTGGCGGGGTGACTGCCATCATGGACGGTAAGAGGATTCTCGCCAACCCGATTGAAATCAGAGAAGTGAAGAATGCCTGTGCGGCATATGAAAAGATGCCTTCTCTGAATCCGTATTCTGTTGATGACCTCCTGAAAGCA
Source organism: Lachnospiraceae bacterium (assembly GCA_963610485.1). GTDB lineage: Bacteria > Spirochaetota > Spirochaetia > Sphaerochaetales > Sphaerochaetaceae > Ornithospirochaeta. Next base: position 374 of record CAVDOI010000003.1, on the reverse strand, counting down.
CATTCCGTTATGATGGACGCACTTGTTTCTGAGAACGGCGTCTTCCGTTCAGGCAGTGTCGGTGTGTTTGACGGGGAAACTCTTCTGCACATGGCTCCCCCGGCGTCGTCGGTGCCTTTCCTTATCAAAGACCTTTTCAAATGGTACGGGGAGTCTTCCCTTCACCCTCTTATAAAGAGTGCGGTCTTTCATTACGAATTTGAATTCATACACCTTTTCTGTGACGGCAACGGCCGCATGGGGAGATTGTGGCACAGTCTTCTTCTTGGTCACTGGAAAGAGATGTTCTACTGGCTCCCTCTCGACGATCTCATCAAAACAAGGCAGAAGGATTATTATGACGCCCTCAACGAAGCCGGACGAGTGTCTTGCTC
>CAVDOI010000002.1:0-48151 GCA_963610485.1 Lachnospiraceae bacterium | reverse complement strand
TCATATCCCTTGCGCCGATCGATGCGGCATACGACTATACAGATACCGTCATTCTTTCAACGGCCTTCTATGATGCCGACACAATAAACCTCATCAACCCAGTCACCATCCTCAACTCCTCCTTCGATATCGGGAAGAGACAGAATGCATCGAGCGATCTCAAGAAGTATTCCTCGCTCATCTGGATCCGCAACGACGTCGAGAAGTTCTCGTTCATGGCATTCTCGTCTGCAAACGAGATGGCCGGAATCGGCTATGAGTCGGCTTCTGCGCACGAGGAGGAGCTCAAGTCTCTCTACCGCTCAGGTGAGGAGAAGACGAGCGACGAGCTTGTTACGGAGAGAATCGAGGATATGAAGACCGCAATGAGCTACTTCGGCCGTCTCAAGACAGCATCTTCGGCTTCTCTTCTCGGCATCGACTTCAAGGGACTTGATTCTTCTCTCTCGCCTCACTATCTCAAGAACAGCTTGTCGACGGGACTTGAGTACAAGTTCATCATATCATCATTCGAAATGTCGTTCCTTGCAGGACTCGGCAGCAACTCACAGAACCTGGGTTCCTCCGAAATGTTCACGACCCTTGCTGCGAAGTTCTCGTATTATCCGGTGTCGGCTGTAAAGGTCAGCCTCGAAGCTTTCTTCGATTATCTGAGACCGTCATCGTCCTTCGAACCCTTCATTTCGGCAAGGGAGAGCATAGACGCATATATAGTCAAGAAGAACGGCTTCACGCTCACAATCAGCCAGTCGCTTGAATATGCAAAAGACTACTACAGCGACGGAACGGGGCAGGGAACGGTTTTCTCGTTCATCGTACAGGGAAGCTGGGATGACGGGAAGATCGCATCCGTAAACGGAGATGTCGGATATCTTCTGACATCGGACAGCTTCTTCAACAGGAGTGCCAGAAGTTATGTACAGGTCTCAGTCGGTTCACGCTTCGACTTCACGTCTCTTCTCTTCCTGACAGCAGGCTCGAGAGTGAGATTCAGCATCGACGGAGAGGGAAGCGTTCCTCTCTTCATCAACGACGGTTTCACGACGCAGGAGATGAAGTACGGTGCGGCGTCTCTCAGAACCGGGAGCTCCCTCTTCAATCTCTTTGTAGATACGACATTCGGCGTCAACATTCTCTCGTCGCCGACCTTCGGGGAGTTCCTCCTCCTTGATGACTCGTCCGTTGCGGCATTTTTCTCCGGCCTCCTGGATCTCGAAAGGGGATTCAGATTCTCCACCGGCGTCGAGCTCAGAACCGAGCTTTCCCTCATCGGACTCATCAAGCTTCCGACGACGCTGAGAATAGGTTATGAATACAATAAGGAGAAGCTGACTGCCTCGCTGATGTTCTCGTCGTCATTCTGAGTGCGTTCTTCCGCTTCTGAAAAGAGCAGGAGTGCCCGGCGGGCACTCCTCAATGTGTAAGTACAGCTATAGTTTCAGTCGCTGTGCTTTCTCAGCCACTCTTCGTCGGCGGCTGTAAGGTCGGTGTCGATATCACCTTCGTCCCTCTCCGTGCTGTCCTTCTCCTCGGGGATTGCCGTGAAATCGGGAAGGGGAGGGAATGAGGGCATTGCGAGGCCTTTTTCGACTGCGGGCATTTCACGGCGCACGAGGAGTGCAGGGTCACTTTCCACTGCCTTTAAAAGCCCCCACCGCGTTTCCTTGTCTTCGATGTATGCAATGAATGTGTCAATCTGTGCTTCCGTGTAGACCGAGGCGTTCGTGAACATCACGTTCTCCTTGAGGTCTCTCAGGGACTTCACTGCATTCTCCCACTCTCCGTAGTGGAGCTGCACCATCGCTTCATGGAGATAGGGGTCGATGAACTTCGGCTTCCCGTCCTCGAAGAGCGAGCGTGTGAGCCTTCCGCATTTCGCCCAGTCGGACTGTGTCATGTAATATGATGCTTCGAGATCCACTGTCGCCGGAATTATCAGGCCCTTGTCCTTCGCGTCCTTGAGAAGCTTCCTGAACTCCCTGTATCTCCCTTCCTCGAGATAGAAGGTGAGGAGGTTTATGTAGAGGTTCCTGTCACGGTATGTGGAGTTGTTGTAGACGTCCTCGACCATCTCCAGTGCCTTTCCGAGGTCCCTCTTCACCCACCAGTACATACTCAGCGATATCTTGGAAGTCCCCTGGAGTTTCTTGTCCGTGGAGGAAGTATATTCCTCGAGGATCCTTCTTCCAGTCTCCATGTCGCCGTACTGCACGAGAATCGTCGCGGCAATGATTGCCGACTGCGGGTCGAGCGTCCTCTTCACGGCCTTTTCGAAATAAGGGACGGCCTTCTTCACATCGGGGTTGGAACCCTGGAGGAACTTCGTTCCCTTCGTGTAATATATCGTTCCTATGCTGTTGATCACCATGAGGACGAAAGTCAGTGCGAAGAAGACGATTCCCGCCCATCTTGCCGCCGTCTCCTGCATGAGCATGATTACGCCGGCAGCGAGAAAGAGTACGGCCGCCATCGAGAAGATTTTTCTTTTCTTTGCATTTGTCATATTTGAACCTCTGTAGAGTTTTTCCTTCTAATGTTCAATAATAAGGTTAATCGGTTTCAAGAACAATGGAAAAAAAGATATTGCTCCACGTATGCTGCGGCCCCTGTGCCACTTCCTCCGTCCTCAGACTCATCGAGGACGGGTGGGAGCCTGTGCTCTTCTTCTCGAATTCCAACATATATCCGTATGAGGAGTTCGAAAAAAGGTACGACAATCTCCTCATAGTGGCCGGCCGTTACGGCCTCAGGGTCATAAAAGGGGAGTATGACCACGAGGCGTGGAGGGAGTGGGTGAAGGGGCTTGAAGACGAGCCGGAGCACGGGAAGAGGTGCTCGAGGTGTTTCCGCTTCAATCTCCTGAGGGCAGAGGCGGAAGCGGAGAAGGAGGGCATAGAACATTTTGCGACGACTCTCACCGTATCACGTTTCAAGAACAGCGCCCGGATATTCCATGAAGGGGAGGACCTTCAGGGTTTCGAGAAGATAGATTTCAAGAAGAAGGACGGCTTCGCGCTTTCATGCCGACTTTCGGCAGAACTGGGGCTCTACCGCCAGAAGTACTGCGGCTGCGAGTTTTCGCTTGAGGGGGAAAGATGCTGAGAAAACTCTATAAGATCCTCATCTCCAGAATGTTCTGGATGGTGCTCTTCTTCGGCTGCCAGCTTGCACTGATTCTCTATTTCGTCCTCTGGTCGGCGATGGGCCATCAGAACTACGTCTTCTTCCTCGTTCTCTCTATGATCATGGCATCGATCATAATCACACGAAGGGAGAACAACGCCTACCGCCTCATATGGATGTTCGTCATCATCATATTCCCGTTCTTCGGGGCTGTTCTCTATCTTCTCTTCGCAAACAAGAAGATAGGGTCCCTTTCGGAGAAGAAGATAGCGGATTTCAAAAAGCGCATCCCCGACGACACGTCCTTCTCCCTTACAAACGGCGATGAGGAGCTCTATGCACTCTCTCCCGTCTTCCGCCGGCAGAGCGAGTACGTGAAGAACATCACGGGCTTTTCGGCCTACCGCAATACGACTGTGACATACTTCGACAGCGGCGAGGATTTCTTCAACGACGTCGTGAGGGAGGTGGAGAAAGCGGAGAAGTTCATCTTCATCGAATACTTCATCATCGACAGGGGGAAGTGGTGGACCCGGATCCTCGAGATACTCAGAAGAAAAGTGGGGGAAGGCGTGGATGTACGTGTCGTGTTCGACGACATGGGCTCCATCAACGTTCTTCCCCGGGGCTATGACTTCACCCTCAGGCGCATGGGAATCAAGGCCATAGCCTTCAACAGGATAAAACTTCATATAAACCCGAGACTGAACTTCCGCGATCACCGCAAGATCTTCAATATCGACGGCAATGTATGCTATACAGGCGGCGTCAACCTTGCCGACGAATATGCCAACGACATCATCAAGTTCGGTTACTGGAAGGATGATGCCATCCGCCTCGACGGAGACGGAGTGTGGAACGCCACACTCATGTTCCTGCGTAACTGGGACTGCCTCACAGGCACTGTCGATTCCCTCCCGTCCTTCGTTCCGACACGGAAGGGAAAGGATGACGGCTACGTGCAGATGTTCGACGACAGTCCTCTCGACAGCGAGACGATTGCCGAAGATACATATCTCCAGATCATCAACAATGCCAAGGACTACGTGTGGATCACGACTCCCTACCTCATTCTCGACGAATCGATGGAGTCTGCGCTCATCATCGCCGCACGAAGCGGAGTGGACGTCAGGATAATCACACCCCACTATCCGGACAAGAAGAGCGTCTTCGAAGTCACGAGGTCGAACTACGAGGAACTCCTCAGAAACGGCGTAAGAATCTACGAGTTCACGCCGGGCTTCATTCACTCGAAGAACTTCATTGCAGATGACGAGATTGCCGTCGTCGGAACGACGAACCTCGACTACCGCTCCTTCTATCTTCATTTCGAGCTCAGCGTCCTCTTCTTCCGCTCCTCGATCGTCTCCTCCCTCAGGGAGAATTTCTCCCGCACCCTTCTCCTCTCGGAGGAGATTCATATAGGGGATGAGGGGAGACTGCCCCTCTACAGACGTGCGTTCAGAAAATTCGCGCGCATATTCTCTCCTCTTTTCTGAACGGTGTTGACGGACGGAAAGGGTGGTGTTTTAATAGTTTCTATGGGAAGAAACAAGAAGATTATCATCGACAAACATGAAGAGAAGAGGGGCAGGGATGATCTATATGCCATTCTCCTTTCCATAAAGAACCAGGCCGAACTCGAGAGCTTCCTCGACGATATGCTTACGGACAACGAGATCAGGGACGTGATCCAGAGATACCTTTTAATGGACGACCTCTGGAAGGGCAAGAGTCAGAGGGACATCGCGGCCGACCGCTCGATGAGTCTCTGCCGTATTACACGCGGCTCGAAGATGCTCAAGAAGAAGGGCGGCTTCATGAGGCGCTACTTCGAGGAGAAGTACGACGACTACACCCACATATGAGCATTGCCCGGGAAGGGCGGATGGGGTATCATGGCCGCTGTGCATAACAGAAAAGAAATCATCCAGATTGTAAAATACCTTCTTGCGGGGCTGAGCATCACCATAGTTCAGTTCGTTCTCGTGAATGTCCTTCCATATGTCTTCGCCTCGTGGAGAAGCGCTCTCCCGTCATGGCTCTCGCCTGTCTTCAGTGAAAAGACGATGGGAGAGGGCAACAGCAACTGGGGCTACGTGATGACATTCTTCCTCTCGAACCTCATTGCAAACATCTACGGCTACTTTCTCAACCGCAGGACTGTCTTCCATTCCGATTCGCCCATGTGGTGCTTCATCGCATTCGTCATTATGATGGCATCTCTCATTCTCGTCTCCACATGGCTGCAGGGTCTTATAGCAAATGCCGTTGTTGAAAGAAATCCCGCTCTGTCCCCATTTGCCAACACGATAGCCGCCGCCGTATGTGCATTCGGTCAGAATCTCATCGTCTATCCCGCGGAGAAGTTCATACTCCTGAGGGAGAAGAAGAGTCAGCGGTAGAGCAGAAAGTAGTTTCCGTTCTTTATGATATTGGGATTCGTGCTCATACTCAGTCCGTCTGACGATATGTAGCCGAAATGTATGCAGTCGATCTCCTCGCCGGCCGATACGGGGTACTCCGTTCCGAATACGGCGTTGCACAGAGAGCGCGGGATCATCACGCGTCCCTCCGAGACGTAGTAGTCCACGACGTAGATTTCAGTGTATGAGGTGTTCGAGACAAGAAGACTGCCGTCGGGGTAGAAGGTAAGAATCCTTGTGTATGTGCTGAATGCGCTCTCTTTTCCGAGGCGGAGAATCTCCCGGGCTTCGGCATCGGCCTTTCCTGTCGTCGTTTCCGCGTATTTCAGAAACTGCGACCAGGTCTTCTCAGTCGCCTTGAATGTCACACCTTCCCTGTACTCCGCCGCCGTAAGCGACACCGTCATCAGCAGGGCAAGTATTAAAACAGCAATCGTCCTTTTCATTTTTTTCTCCTTCCGGTCCGTTTCCTTTCCTTTATCGTACACCGCGGCTTTACACAGGTGTGTTTTCTCTTTCTTCCCGCCTCCATCTCCCTCTGCCACTCGAAGAGAGCTTCTTCGTCCCCCGGGTATGATTTTCTCTTTCTTTTTTCCTCTGTTCTGTTTTCTTTCTTTTCTTTTTTTCCGCAGACGGAGTCCTTTCTTTTTCTCCCGGCAGAGCGCGGGGCCTTCGCCTTCGTGATCAATGTGCGGCCGTCCTGTTTTATGCCTCCCAGAACGTCGAGTATGTGCTCGGCGGTGTCGTATGGGGCGTTAACGAACGAGTAGTCATCCATGACCGTTATGTCCATGAGATCGCGGTCCCTGACGCCTGTCTCCTCGTATATTATGTCGACGAGTGCCTTCTTCGTGAGCCCGTCGTTGCTTCCGCGTGCTATGAAGAGCCTTGTAATCCCCCCTTCGTCCATGCTGGGAGTCTTTATCCTGTCGTATGGCCTCTCCCTGTCCTTTCTCTCTCCGTCCTTCCTGTCGCTCTCCCTCCTTTCCTTCTCCTTCTTAGGTTTCTTTCCGGCTATGTCCCTGTATTGGCTTACATCGAGGGAACCGTGATAGAAATGAAGGAGGAGGGACGAGAGGACATCGACACTCTCCCTGCCCTCAAGAAGCTTCAGCGCTACATCTCTGTAGTCACCTCCCGCCGTTTCAGAGAGTGCTTCTTCGAGCTCCGCCGTTATCTTCTCCTTTCTGTTCTCGACGACCTCCCTGGGAGAGGGAATCTCCTCCCTTCTTATCTCGGCCTTGCTTGCCTTCTTTATATATGAGAAGCGTCTTGCTTCTCCGGGAGTTATGAATGTGATGGCGGTTCCTTCCTTTCCGGCTCTTCCCGTCCTTCCGACCCTGTGGATATATATCTCGGGATCACGCGGGAGGGAGTAGTTTATGACATGGCTCAGATCCTGTATGTCGAGGCCCCTTGCCGCAACGTCTGTTGCTACGAGAATGCGGATTGTCTTCTCCCTCATCTTTCTCAGGATTATCTCGCGCTCCCTCTGGCTGAGGTCCCCGTGGAGGGCGGCCGCTTCGTAACCGCGCCTCTCGAGCATATGTCCCACTTCATCGCACTGGTTCTTCGTGCGGCAGAAGATGACGCCGTAGAAATCACTCGAGCGGTCGATGATCCTTGTCAGGGCTTCGGCCTTGTCAGCCTCCCTGACCTCGTAGTAGATCTGGTCTGCATTCCTTGTAGTCGTCTCCCTCTTCTGTGTTCTGAGGATCACGGCGTTCTTCATGTAGGAGGAGGCCAGAGCCTGGATACGGGGAGGAATCGTTGCGGAGAACATGAGCATGCGCCTCTTTCCGGGTACGCTTTTCAGTATCTCCTCGATATCTTCGATGAAGCCCATGTCGAGCATCTCGTCGGCTTCATCGAGGACCATGAAGGTGAGTGCGGAGAGCACCAGCGTGCCGCGTCTTATGTGGTCGAGAATCCTCCCCGGGGTTCCGACTACTATCTGAACGCCTTTTCTGAGTTTTCTTATCTGGTTTTCCATGCCGGCGCCACCGTAGACGGGGATGCATTCGATTCCGTCTCCGCTCTTGAGGGAGTTGATCTCCTCTGCGCTCTGTAGGCAGAGCTCCCTAGTGGGAGTGAGGATCAGAGCCTGGACTTCCTTTCTCTCTTCGTCCACGGTCTCGAGTATCGGGAGGGCGAATGCCGCAGTCTTTCCCGTCCCCGTTTCCGCCTGTCCTATGACCTCAGTCCCCTCCCCGAGAAGCAGGGGGATGCAGAGGGACTGTATCTCTGTCGGCTCTTCAAAGCCTTTCCTTTCTATTGCCGGTAGTGTCTTTTCTGTAAGTCCCAGACTTCTGAAGGACCTTTTCTCGTTTTCTTCGTTCATTTCTTTTCCAAAGAAAGGAGTCTATCAGAAAGGGAAGGTGAGCGTCTATCGTCAGAGCTCTATCGAGCCGAAGCTTTCCGGAACAGGAAAAGATGCAATACGTCCTGAAAAGAGTCCGTATTTGAGAGTCCTGTTCTGTCTGAAAGGACCCGTCTTCTCCCTCGTCACGGCAAAGACTGTGAGGTTTATCCTCGTGTCGCCGTCGTCCGTGAAGAGATAGCCGTCATCTCCCGCCTTCTCCATCCTTATGTTGTCTCTGACAGTGAGCGTTCCTCCCGAGAGAAGAAGACACTTCTTCTCCGCCACAGAGAGTGTGAAGGAGAAGGGCTCTCCTCCGGAGCGTCCGTAGCAGTATGATGAGTATGAGTCACGTCTCAGGGGAAATGACGTTGCCTTCCACACCCTCCGCGCCGTCATGTTCTCCTCCTGGATTCTTCTCTTTTCTCCGCCTGTTATCACAGTCCCCGTCACTGATGGAGAGATGGAGGAGTGGATGGCTTCCGTCGAGCGGTTCTTCGTGTATACCTGGTTGAATGAAGCGCTCTCCGGGTCGACGTGGAACTCAATTTCGGTCTTGAGACCCTTCTTCCCCGAAGGAAGAGGGAAGTCCGGAAGAGCCGAGATTATCCTGTAGGTGCTGTCTTTTGTAATTACGGACGCCGTAAAGCCTCCGCCTGTGAATGTTATTCCCTCGTCTTCTCCCGGAGAGGGGGCGAAGGTGGATTTGATGCGGAACCTGAGAGTCCTGCTCCGCATCTCCGTCATAGTCCGGTTTTCATAGTCGACAGCCCTCACTATGCATCTAGAGTATACATGGCGCCTTTCAAAGTCGTAGATGAGCGCCGTCCCCTCTCTGTGGTCGATGAGTGTGAAGATCTCCTCTCTTCCCCAGAGTTTTGTTATACCGAGGGATTTCAGTATTGATGTTGATGTGCCGGCTGTGACGCTCATAGTGTGAGTTTAATCCGGAAGTGCAGAGAAGTGCAATAAAGACGGGTACAACCCGAAGGCTGTACCCGGCCGGTATTGTGCGTCTAACCCTCTCAGTTCGATGACGATGCCGAGAGATTGTTCATAAGGAGTGTGATGTATCCGTTCGATACGTCGTTCACTGCCTTCTCTGTGAGGAAAAGCTCCGATGCAAAGTCCGAAACCGTGTATGTCGGAAGATAATATGAATAATATGACGTGAAGTATGACGTCATGTAGGATGCCGTGCTGTTGCCGCTTGACTCCACGGGGCGTGCTATCACGTATGCGTTATTTGCGTAGAACGGCTCGAGGACCGTGTTGTAATCAGATGAGAAGACCGTCTGAGCCCATGACGAATCGGCATCCGCCTCGGCGCTGAGGTACCCGGCCTGATCGTAGTTGAACGAGTAGATGAAGTCGCTTTCTCCTGTGTTGAGGGCGGCGTCTGCGAATGTCTGGACCTCCAGTCCGTACTTCTCCGCCGCTCCGTCATAGTCTTCCACGGCGTCGGCATAGATTGTGTCGATCACTGTGTCGAGGTAAGCCTTGATGACGTCGCTGTCGTTCGCCGCAATGTATGATCTTACACTGTCGAGTACGCTTTCGTCCGTGTAGTCGGGATCCTGTGCTGCGCTCTCGATGTAGAAGAGCGTGTAGCCGTCAGCCGTCTGTACCGGACCCACGAGAGTCTTCTCTGCCGCTGTATAGAGCTCTTCGACCTTGTCGGAGCTGTAGGAAGCGAGGTCGCTCTCCATCTGGTATCTGAAGTAGGAATCGACTCTGCCGCCGTTTTCCGCGTAGCTGTCCGTCGACTCTTCCACCATCTCCTCCAGTGTCTTCGTCCCCTCTGCATATGAGGAGAATGCAGCTGCAGCCTCGTCCTCCGTTGCATATGTTGCACGTACAAACGAGATGACCTTGAAGAGGTCGGGTCTCTCGGATGCATAACTTACTGCATCTTCATCGGGGTAGACGGATGAGCCTACGACGAAGTACTCGACGCTTCTCTTGTCGCTGTTGAGTGTGTTGATGAAGCTTGTCTCACCCGAGCTTACAGGTACGGAGTTGATTGTGGTATAAACCTCCTGATAGGGCACATACGCTGTCATCCATGCTGTAATCTGCTCCTTCTGCGTATCTGTTGCGCTGTTGTAGACGTCGAGGGATGAGTAATAACCGGAGTCGATGATGGCATCGGCAATCTGTTCCTTCGTTGCCTTGAAACCCGCCTTTCCGGCCATTTCCTGGAACGCTTCGTTCAGCACGGCCTGCTGAAATGCACTGTTCCACAGGTAGTAGTCATAGCTCTGAGCCGTGCTCTCTCCGTAGTACTGAGCGTAGTAGTTGTAGAGCTGGACATACTGGAAGTAGAGGAAACTGTCGTTTGTCAGTTCGATTTTCTTTCCGTTGTAAGTACCGAAACTTACCAGATTCGACGATGAACCCGCCATGCATGTGGACGGCAGAATCATGACGAGACCCAGGAGAACGAGAATCACGACACCCAGAATCCAGACCAGATTCGGCATTCCGTGCTTTGATTTTACCCTGACTTTCTTTTCCTTTCCCTTGTTCCCGTTATCTATGGCAACTGTCTTGTCTTCGCTCATATTAACCTCTGAATTAAAAATGTGCCGCGCGGACACTGCCTAATAAATTACCATCATAGACGGTCTTTCGTCAATCTTTGTTTGCCCTTTGTCTTCTTCCACCAAGTATGGTAAGATTTGGAGTCTGAGAGTGGAGAAAGAAGTGAAGATCCTCATTACGACAGAATTCTATTTGCCTTTCAGGTGCGGTGTTACATCCGCCGTCCTTGCAGAGAAGAAGGCTCTCGGAGAGGACGGGGACGAAGTGAGGGTTCTTACGATAGGCTCCAACAGAAAGAGTTACTATGACGCGGAGAACGGCGTGTGGTATATCGCGGGGACGATGAGACAGTTCTACAAGGACTCCTATGCGTCATTGAAACTTGATGATCCCATTCTCCGGGAAGTGATGCTGTGGCATCCCGACATAGTGCACTCGCAGAGCGAGTTCTTCTCGTTCCGTTTCGCTTCCCGCATTGCCTCCCGGCTCTCCGTTCCGCTCGTCCATACATGCCACACCGACTTCGTCTCTTATACCGATTACTTCACTAAACACCACAGGGCATGGAACCGGGCGGCGTCGAAGGTAGTCCCCTTTCTCATAAGAAAGGCCGACAGGGTCATCTGCTCCACCGACAAGATATACTCCCTCATATCATCCTATAAGATCAAACAGCCTGTAGACCGCATAATGGTCGGGGTGGACCTCGAAATCTTCAAAAGGCGTCTGACTCCCCTCACGCGTCATGACATGCGCTCATCCCTCGGCTTCGATGACGGGGACATCGTATTCGTCACGGTTTCCCGCCTCAGCAGGGAGAAGAACATCGACGAGGTTCTGTCACTGTTCTCGAAAGTGAGGGAGAAATACTCTTTCGTGAAGCTTCTTTTCGTCGGGGACGGCGAGGAGAGGGGACACCTCGAGGAGGAGGTGAAGAGGACGGGATTCGGGGATAGCGTGGTGTTCACGGGGCTCATCGAACCCGAGGAGATCTGGAGGTATTATCAGGCGGGCGACATCTATATCGGAGCCTCCCTCTCCGAGACACAGTGCCTTTCATACATAGAGGCGATGGCTTCTTCGCTCCCGATTCTTGTCAGGTACGACTCAATTCTCCCGTCCTACCTTGTCTCGGGTGTGAACGGCTTTTCGTATAACAGCGTGAACGAGTTTCTCGCCGTTGCAGATCTTCTTCTCTCGTCACCGGAGAAGAGAAGGGAGATAGGAGAGGCAGCTTCTCTCTCGAGTGAGCGTTTCTCTCTTCCCATATTCGCTTCCGCGCTGCGCGAATCGTTCAGGAGGGCTCTCGGAAAATGAGTGAGAGGGAAGGTCGGAATGCAGGGGTGAATTATTTCACGGGTATGGCACTTGCGCTTCTCAGCGCTGCGGCGATGGCTGCCGAGCGAATTGTACTTGTCTCGAGGATGAACATCATCTATGCCGGCTTCAACAGTCTCTTCGAGAACACGTTCCTCATTCTCTCGGCTTTCGACATCGGTGTGACGACATACCTCATGAACTATCTTCTCACGGCTGTAAACGGCTCGGATGAGGATGAAATACGCTCTTCTCTTAGAACTGTCTCGCACTACTGCCGTCTTTCGGCGCTTCTCATACTCGCACTCGGCCTTGCCGTCTCCCTCTTGATGCCTCTTCTGAGCGGAGAGAGAAGCTGGAAGGTGACGCTTTTCTTTCTCATATACCTTCCGGGGCAGCTGGGGCAGTATCTTTTCGGTTCGAGAGTGCTTCTTCTGAGCTCGAAGCAGCGTAACTACGTCGTCTCCATCTTCGTCCAGACCGGCAGGATAGTGCAGGAGCTCCTCCTGATTTTCATCATCATCAGAACGGAAAACTACCTTCTGTATGTATCCGCCGTCTCCATTGTGACATTCGTCACATATCTCCTTATCTATCTCAAGGCGGGGCGTGATTATCCTCTGCTGTGCAGAAAGGGTGGAAGAAGAGAATACGGTTCCCTTCCCGGGCGCAGCATTCTCGCCATGAGCCTCCACAGAAGCAGTCACGTCTTCTACCGCTCGCTCGAGGGCGTTCTCGTGAGCGTTCTCTTCGGCTCCGCCGTGGCGGGGCTCTACTCCAACTACCTTCTTGTGACGTCGGCTTTCCTCACTCCCTTCTGGGTCTACGAATCGACTGTCACTCCGACTATAACTCTCAGATACCTCAGGGGAACGAGGGAGGAGAACCTCGCTCTCTATAAGAAGAGCGTCTACATTAACTTCATTCTTTCTCTCCTCGCCGCCTCTCTCGCCCTTTCTCTCTACACTCCTTATATAACCCTTGCCTTCGGCGCGGAATATCTTCTCGGGAGCGGCTATGATGCCGTCTTTGCATTCCTCGTCTTCCTTTCCTCGTTCAGGACGACGGCCCTCGTATTCCGCGACGCCGCGGGAATTTACAGCAGGGACTGGAAGAAGGCCCTCCTGGAGGTTCTTGCGGCCCTTCTTCTTTCGCTCGTGCTTTCGCGCCTTATGGGTCTTATCGGAATACCCGTGGCCTTCACGGCTTCATATATAATCGTCGTCCTCTGGAGGGAGAACAGAACAGTTCTCCAGGGAGCACTCTACGAGGAGAAATGGGATTTCTGCGCAGAGGAGGCCGCTCTCATGGCATACGGCATGATTACAATCGTCGCCGTCTGGTATGTGACTGAGGATAGCCTCTCTCTTCTGAGGATTCCCTGTGCTCTCGGTCTCTGGGCCGCCGGCGTGTCCATATGGCTTCTTGTCTCTCCCCCCGCGCGGAGAGCACTCCTGGGGAGGAAGGCGGGATGAGAGGATCCGAGGTAAGAGGATATTCCCCCGTATGGACGACAGCGGCCGGGTGCCTCATCTATGCATTCGTCGTCGTGGGGTACCTTGAGAAGATACACGATCTCTATTATCTTGTCATGGTGCTCGACGCCGTCCTCGCCGTCATCTCCTTCTTTTTCATCGTTCTGTGGTTCTTCCTTGAAAAGGAGTACTGCCGTAATCCCGTATCGTCATCGCTCTGTGTCCTGACATCTGTCATTCTCGTCTCGTCAGTAGCCGGAGGATCCGACAGCGCGAGGCTGATGGTCGCCTCATTCGCTCTCCTCGAGAGCTGGGCGGTGGCCATAGCCGTAATCATACTTGAAAAGAGAATCGGAAGCATAATGAGGGCCGTCTATGTGTTCATCATCGCATTCACCATCCTCTACGCACTTTTCAGCCTCGCAATGGGAATGGAGAGCAGCGAGACAAGGTACAGCGGCCTGAGTGACCAGACGAACTCCCTTGCCGTCGTTTCGGCATCGTCGCTTATCATAGCACTCTCCCTCATGGGAAGGAGGAAGGGGACAGCTTCGACTCTAAGCGCGAATATCGTACTGACGGCGGCCGCGGCACTCTTTACATATACTCTCAAGACTACGGACAGCCGCACTTCCTACTTTGCGCTTCTTGCGGCGCTTGCCTTCTTCCTCGCTTTGTCGTTTCTGCATCCGGAGGACAGGGTGTCGCTTGTGCTCGTCACAGTGCTTTCGATTATCGGAATCGTCGTCGTCGTTCTGTATCTGCTCTCCTCCTCGCGTTCTCTCTCTAGCCTTACGCTCTCGTCGCTGACGTCGGGGAGGACGACAATATGGAGCGGGACGCTCTCGAGGATGGAGGCAGAGGAGTATCTCTTCGGCTTCGGAGGAAACAGTGCCGCCATGACTGCACTTCTTGAAGAGAGGGGTATGGAAAAGGAGCTTGCCGGATACCTCGGCGAGAAGCATCTCATGCACAATATCTACATTCAGTTTCTTGTCGAATACGGTATAGTAAGCGCACTCGCATTCACATTCGGTACCATCTTCCTCTTCGTCTCGTCTTTCTCTTCGATGAAACGGAAGAGTGAGGAGAGGGGGCTCATACTCAGCTCTTCCTCTCTCATTCTGTTCTTCCTTGTGCACTCCCTTGCCGAGAGCGCCGTCTATTTCATCGGGGGAAGCGAGCAGGTGCTCTTCATCCTCTCACTCTCTGTCGTCTATCTCTCATACCGTGAAAGGAGGAGTGAAAAATGAAGAAGGCAGGCGCCGCACTCATAATCCTGATATCAATGGCACTTACCGTCTTCTTCGCCCTCAATCTCGATAAGCTTGTCCTTTCGGGAGACTTCACGGCCCTCTTTCCGTGGGACGAGATCACCGATTACTACGAAGGAGGAGTCGGCGGACAGACGTCGCTTCTTGCAGAGGAGAGGGAAGAAGACAGTTCCGGAGAGCCTTCTCTCAATACGGATATTATCATAAGCCGGGACTACAGAACCGGGCTCTATGCATCGGCTTCGGGGAATGTGGAGAAGGACGAGACTTATACATCGACGATGTACGTCCTCGTCTATTCGGAGAACCTCTATGATGCAGATTTTCTCGACACTCTCGAGAAGTGCATAGACGAAATAGACTCGAGACGCGACTCTGCGCGCCCGCAGTCGGTTCTCGACTGGTTCACCCTCAAAGGGGAGGACGGCTACATGGCAGTAGAAAGCATGAGTCCCAGAACCGGCTCTGTATGGACAGACGAGGAGGCTGCGGAGCTCAAGAACCGGGTGGAGAACGACCCCGTAGTCCCGTACTATCTTGTCGGGGGATCGGGAAAATCGTTCATACTCCAGTTCATCTATGCCGACAAGGCCTCGGAGGAACAGCTCGAGAGCCTCTCGGAGGTCTTCGAGCCGCTGAGAGAGAAGGGCGCAAGGGTCATCCTCATGAGCAATATGGTGATATCGAACGAGGTGATCAAGGCCCTGAAGAAGGACCTGTACACGCTGGCGTCCCTTGCACTTCTGTTGATGGTCGTCGTCTATTTCCTCTCGTTCAGGACATTCCGTGCCGTTGTTCTGCCCCTCATTCTATCAGTCATGGCCCTTATATGGACACTCGGAACGATGGCACTCCTCGGAATCGAACTGAACCTTCTGAGTATCCTGACGCCGTGCCTTGTGCTCATTCTCGGAAGCACATACTCCATGCATATGCTTAACGAGTACTATCTTTCGGGACGTGACGTGCTCTCGTCATCGAAGCACATAATAATGACGATCGTGCTGGGGGCCCTCACCACGATACTGGGCTTTCTGTCACTCTCGTTCGCGCCCTCCGGCACACTATACGGCTTCGGTATCTCGGTATCTTTCGGCGTCTTCTATTCGGCGCTTCTTGCCGTCTTCTGCCTTCCGTCGGCACTCATTCTTCTCCCGCGACCGAAGAAGGAGAAGGGCGAGAAACTCAGAAGGGGAATACTGCAGAAGGCCGTATCCGCATGGAGCCGCACCGTCGTCCGCATATGGCCCCTTCTTGTCGTCATCTTCTTCGTGATCGTCCTCTTCTTCTTCCTCGTAAAGGACAGGATAAGCGTCGACTCCAACTACATGTCGTATTTTGCAGAGGACGACGAGTTCGGTCTCGACTGCCGTTTCTTCTCGAAGGAGATAGGCGGCACGACGCCCTTTACTGTACGCGTCACGGCTCCCGAGGGATCGTCCGCCTTCTTCCTCGAGAGAAAGAACCTCGAGGCTGTATTCTCCTGGGAACAGCATCTCAGGGAGAGCCGGCATGTTCTTCAGATCATATCGTTCCCGCAG
The DNA here is from genome assembly GCA_963610485.1 of Lachnospiraceae bacterium. GTDB lineage: Bacteria > Spirochaetota > Spirochaetia > Sphaerochaetales > Sphaerochaetaceae > Ornithospirochaeta. The sequence continues at coordinate 32,092 of CAVDOI010000002.1, read as the reverse complement.
TACGTGGCCTTCGCCTCGCGTGAGATTCTCGGCTCGTACTCCATACCATCGGACGAGGGAGTGATGAGCATACTCCGTACGGTTTTATTGTCTTACGCATCTGCAATTCCCTCGATGAGCAGTATTGTCTCCTCCGATTTCAATACGCTGACCATCACTGTCCAGAGCTGGGACGGGGACAGGGAGGATCTCCTCACCGCCACAAGCGTCGCCGAAGTCTATTCCGATATGGTGTCGTCGCTCTCCCTCCTCCCCGCCGGTACGAAGGTCAGCATCTCGGGCTATCCGGTAATCTCTGCCAAGTTCTCCTCGCGCCTCCTTTCGGACCAGAAGATATCGACAGTGCTGAGCATGGTATCCATCCTCATTGTCGCATCCCTCTTTCTTCTCTCTTTCCCGCGGGGCCTCCTGGTACTGGTTCCGGTAACGGCTGGAATCATGATCAACTACATCTTCATGTACCTCTTCTCGATTCCCTTCGACATCATCACCGTCTCCTTCTCATCCATTGCAGTGGGCTGCGGCGTAGACGATGCGCTGCATTTCTCCCTGAGGTACCGTGTTCTGGAGAAGAAGATGCACTCACCGCATGAGAGTGTCGGAAAAACCGTCAGGAACACGGGGCGCCCGATTGTCCTCACGACGCTCTCCATTGTCAGCGGCATGCTCATGCTCTCGTTCGGAAGCTATGTCCCCATACGGTATTTCGGCCTCCTCATGAGCGTCACGCTCCTTGCGTGCATGCTCTCGAGTCTCGTCTTCCTCCCGTCGTTTGCCCTTCTGTTCGACTGGATAAAGTCCCTCTTCGACGGAAGAGCTTTCAGAAAGAGTGACAGAAAAAGATGAAAACGCCCCTCATAAGTGTCCTCATTCCCGCATACAACGCAGAGAAGTATATAAAAGATACTCTTCTCTCCGTTACAGACCAGAGCTGGAGGAATATCGAGATAATCGTCCTCGATGACGGCTCTGTTGACGGCACCGGGGATATAGTCCGGTCATTCGGTGACGAAAGAATAAGATACATCCGTCAGAAGAACGGAGGAGTCGGGAAGGCGAGAAACAGACTTCTCTCTCTTGCCTCGGGCCCGCTCGTTCTCTTTGTCGACGCCGATGACATTCTCTCCCCCTCCTTCATAGAGACGCTCTATCGTGAGAAGGAGAGAGCAGGGGCTTCTGTTGCAGCCTCCGCCGTCATCCCGTTCAGAGGGAGAAAACCGGGGAAGAAGAGAGAAAAGGACGGAATTACAATCTGCTCCGGAAGGGAATACGTACGTCTGATGACGAAACCCGCAGGCGAATTCTGCTATTCGCACTCGAGGCTCTTCGAGAAGTCCCTCTTCGAGGGCCTTTCCTTCCCCGAGGACAGGATATTCGAGGACGTTGTATTGATGCCTCAGGTGGTATTGAGGGCTCAAAAGGTCGTGAAGGTGAACGCAGCCGTCTACAACTACAGGATAAACAGACACGGCCTCAGCCACGGCCCCTTCTCGCTGCATTCGCTCGACGAAATGTACGGCTACTTGTCAAACATCGATTTAGGCTTGAAAATTGGGGATGAAAAGATAGTATACTACTCTTCGCTGTTTTTTCTGACGAAGTATTACTTCTATTTCTGGAGGGTTCTCTTCAGGGGTATGGGAATAAGAAAATACCTGGAGAGGTTCAAAGGGGAGAAGGTGAGAGTATTACGCTTACTAAAAGGGAAACGTAAATGAAAGGTGCTTTTTTGTATGTTGATGCAGGCAAGGGACATTACATTCCGGCTGTCGCACTTGCCGATGCCATGAGAGATATGGGCCATGAGGCCGTTGTAGAGGATCTCTTCCTCGTATTCCGCATGCCGCTCTTCAGGAAGATAAGCAAGGAATACTGGAGATACCTCCTTCATCATCCGAAGCTCGAGAAGAAGGTGAATGCACTTTCGAACAACCGCAGTGCACATGATTCACTGAAGATGCTGAGCTCGAACCAGAGGGCGCTCAAGCACTTCAGGAAGTGGTTCTTCAAGGAAAGACCGGATTTCATTGTCTCTACGAACTTCATGGGGGCGACGCTGCTTCCTGCGATCATAAAGAAGATAGGGGCGAACTGCCCGGTGTATGACTATGCCGCCGATCTCTTCGACCAGGTCAAGGCCGGTGTCGACAATTCTCTCACGATGTGCTATGTCCCTACGACAATCGGAGTCGAACATACGATCAAGATGGGGCAGGATCCGTCCCGCACAAAACTCTGCCCGTTCCCGCTTTCGAAGAAGTTCGAAGTCAGCAGGAAGATGACGAAGGAGGAGGCGAGGAAGAAGCTCTCGCTCAAGAACAAGTTCACCGTCCTCTGGAATCTCGGCGGCGAGGGTATCGGAAGTCCGAAGATGCTCTACGGCATGGTGAAGAGGGGTCTCGACATACAGGTTGTCGTGATCGGAGGAAAGAGCAAGACGACAGAGACGGAGTTCAATATCTTCAAGCACAGGTATCCCGAGTTCGACCTCGAGATGAGAGGTTTTGTGAACAACGCACAGGAGTACATCATGGCCTGCGATCTCCAGATGGGGAAGGCCGGTGCCAACTCTCTTATGGAGTCGCTCTATCTCAAGAGACCGTTCCTCGTATCGGAAGTCTTATACATGGGACGTTCGACGCAGCTCTTCTTCAACTCCTATCCCGTCGGCTGGACAAGCGACGACAATGAAGAGAAGCTCGATATAATCGAGAAGGCATATAAGGATCCTTCGGTTCTCCGCGCTGTCGACGAAGAGATGCAGAAGCTTCCCGTTGACTTCTCCGCTCCGAATTTTGCCCGGATGCTTATCTCCGACACACTCGAGTACAGGAAGAAATACGGTGAAAACTATTGAAAGGAATATAGCCGGAGTGACTCTCCACGGCATTCTGCACGAAAGACTGAGGGAGGAGGAGAGCTTCCTCCGTCCCGCGGTTCTCGTCCTTGCGGGAGGGGCGTACGAGCACCGTTCGAAAAGGGAAACGGAGCCTGTGATGCTCTGTTTCCTTGCCAAAGGCTATCAGGCGTTCACTCTCGACTATACTGTCGGAAGGGAGAATATCGCTCTCCATGAACCGGAAGCGGAAGTCAATGAAGCTCTCAGGCTTCTGAGAGAGAATGCATTTTCCCTTGATATAGATCCCTGCCGGATAGTCCTCCTCGGCTTCTCTGCAGGGGGACATCTCGCACTCTCTTCGCAGTGCCACTACAAAAGCGGCAGGGCAGACGCTCTCGTCTTATGCTATCCTGTCGTGACGACAGGGAAGTTCGGCCACGAAGGGTCGACGTACAATTTAACGGGAGGAGATGAGAAGAAGAAGGAATACTACTCACTCGAGAAACACATCCCCGGGGATCTTCCTCCCGTCTTTGTATGGCATACAGCGGAGGACGAAGCCGTTTCTCCGATGAATACAATCCTCCTTGCCGGCGCACTCACATCCTCTCATGTTCCGTTCGAATACCATCTCTTCGAGAAGGGAAGGCACGGACTCTCGATATGTACTCTCGACGTGGAAACGCCGCAGCCGAGGACGCAGGGCTGGCTTGATCTTCTCTTCGGATGGCTTGAAGAAACACTTCAATGGAAACAGTGAATCAGCAGAGCGCCGGAAAGGAATTATGAATGACAGATATGATTCTCGACCTGGATACAGGTATTGACGACTCGGTTGCACTCTTTCTTGCAGCAGTACATCCCGCCGTGAACCTTCTCGGAGTCCTCACTTCATACGGCAATGTGACGACAGGAGAGGCCGTCAGGAACTCCCTTGACGTGCTCTTTCTTGCAGGTCGCCCGGATGTTCCCGTCTTCCACGGAAAGGAAAAACCGCTTGCAGAAACCGCTCCTTATCTTCCGTCTGCCGTATCGCGCCGCATACACGGCCCGAACGGTGTCGGAGGCGTAACTCTTCCTCATTCTCCCCGGAGAGCGGAGAAGAGAGACGGCACGGAATGGCTCATTGAAATGATGAAGAGCGGAAAAGATTGTCTACACGGCGACAGGTCCGCTGACGAATCTTGCCTCCGCGCTTCTTCTCGATCCATCCATCGCCTCCTCTGGGGTGAGAGTTGTTTCGATGGGCGGAGCACTCACCGTCAAGGGGAATGTCACTGCTGTTGCAGAGGCAAACATCCACAAGGATCCCGAGGCTGCGAAGATCGTGTATGAGAGCGGGCTCGATGTTACAGCTGTTCCGCTTGATGTCACGGAGAGGTCGAGGTTGACGAGAAGTGATGCCGAAAGCTGGATTGCAACGGGAAGAGAAGAGGGAAGGATACTGGGGGACATGCTTCTCTATTACATCGCTCATACAACAGGCGGCGATGATACGTATGTTCATGATCCATCAGCCGTAATCTATGCTCTTCATCCTGAATACTTCACGGAACTCCCGACACCCCTTACCGTGGAAACGGAAGGAGAGGACAGGGGAAGAATATATGTTCCCTTGGAAAGAATCCTCGAGCGGAGGAACAGAACCAGGGCCCTCGTTGATGTCGACAGAACTTCAGTTGAAAGGGAGCTCGGGAGAATTCCCGCTTACCTTGAAAAGCAGTGATTGAAGAAGTATCTTTCTCATCCGGCTTTTGTCTGCTTTTTTTCTTAAATATTTATGCATGTTTATAGTCCCAATAAGGAATATTTTACTGAGATTATCTTTATGCAGAAAAGTAAAGCTCCAATGCTTTCCCGTTTTCCTGCTTTCAGAATGACCGGTTGCCGTTTATGCTCATACCAAGCATCACCGTGCGCCCTGTTTCTCCTTTTTCGATCATCTCCATTATCGTAGATACCAGTTTTCCGGTATCGAAACCGAATGAGGAGAGGCGGGGGCTGAAGCAGTCGCAGATGTAGGTGTTGTTGAGGCTTATGATGCCGATGTCCTTACCGATTTCGAGTCCGTTCTCCTCGGCAAAGCGGTATGTGCCTTTTGCATAGAGGTCGTCGCCGAGAAGGAGTGCCTGCTTTTTTGCGAAAGTATCCTTTCTCGAGGTGAGCAGGGGAAGTACGTCGTTCTCGATGTGGCCGGTGACGAGGATTTCGTCGTGCTTGACTGCCGTTTCGTTACATGCATCGTTGAACGCCTTCACTCTCACTCCGTCCGGCAGGTCCTTTACGGACCTCAGGTAGATGATGCTTTCGTATCCTGCACCGGAGAGGAGGGAGACGGCTTCTCTGACCGCCCATCCGAAATCGATGATAATGCTGTTCCCCGTTCCCTTTGTGTCGCTTACCGTGATCACGCTGTCGGCTATGGCGGGGCTTACATCTCCGAGGTCGTTGTAGAGGCTGACGGCATAGGCTGTCTCTCCTCCGAGAAGCGAGCCTTCTATGTAGTCGTACCATGTATTTGAATCGGCTGTCTCGACAAGCATGCATTCATAACCTTTAGGAATGGACTTCACTCTCAGGAAGTGGAGTATGTGGCTGAAGAAGGGGTTTTCGCTGTCGGGAACGACGAGGGATATATTACGCGACTTCCCGCTCTTGAGGGAGGATGCGGCAAAGTTGACGCGGTAGTTGTACCTGTCGCAGACGGCGAGAATCTTCTCTGCCGTTCCGACTCCGACTCTTCCTCTCCACTTTCCTCTCAGTACCAGTGATACCGATGTCTGCGAGACTCCTGCCATGCGGGCAATGTCAAAACTTGTCAATCTCTTTTCCATTGTCTTTATAATAACCTAATGGCGGCTTTTTTGATAGGCCTCGTCCCGTTGCATATTCTCCGCCGGCAGATTCCTTTCACTCATAAGAGGGCATCGGCGGTAATTCCAGGTGGGAATAATATGAAGAAAAGAAGGAATAAACGGAAAAGAGCTTGTTTATTTTCCCTTCAGAGGGAAAAATAATGTCATGAAATACATGGACGTCAAGACTGCAAGTGAGAAGTGGGGTATAACACCCCGTCGTGTGCGCATCCTGTGCAATGACGGAAGAATAGACGGCGCTGTCAGAAACGGCTGGTCATGGGTCATCCCGGACGATACCCCGAAGCCGGGGGACGGGAGAGTTCTGAGGCGCTTCAAAGCGCTCGACATAAGACCCGGCAGCGTCGATGTGGACGGACTGAAGGAGGAGAAGAGGCTCTTTTCGAAAGATGAGTATTTTTCCTCCGATAAGTTCAATCTCCATGCAGCAAGGACGGTGTCCTTCCTCTTTGCGCTCGAAGGTGAGGAAGTGAGCGAGGAGGATGCGATGCGTATTCTCTCGGGTTTTCTCGTCTATAATCTCAGTCTCGCCGTTCACCTTGCCGTCATAAACTTCGCCTCCGTTCTGAGAGAGGAAGGAAGGAGGGACTCCCGATGGGGGGAAGGCGACATAAAGAGAATGTATTCGTCACTCATGAGGGGGATTGAATATACGGACGGTACATACCGCACAGGCAGTGTCAGGAGGGGCGAGGAGGATGTCCCTGTTCAATCGGCTGTCGAAACCGTCGTCAATCAATATGAATCGTCGTGGTCGGTGATGCACCCCCTCTCGTCGGCACTCCTTCTTTCTGGGGAAATCGCAAGGATCGCCCCCTACAGCCGGCACATGGCCTTCTTTGTTTATCTTGTCTTTGCAGGCGAACTTCTGAGAAGCGGCTTTGTTCCGCCGACCATGCATCTATCTTCACTCAACGAGGCGAAGGCCGCCTATGCCCTTGTCTCTTCCAGGGGCGTCTATACAGATATGACCAACTACATCGAAAGAATGATGAAGAGTACATACGGGGAGCTCGAACGCAGTGTATGACATTATATTGAAGAACGGACTTGTTCTCGACGGAAGGGGATCGAAGCCCTTCCGGGCCAATGTGGCCGTATTCTCCGATTCCATCGCCCTTGTGACAGATAAGGAGATATCGCGCGCGCGAAGCATTATCGACTGCAGCGGAAAATACATAGCACCGGGCTTCATCGACAGCCACTGTCATACGGATTTTCTTGTACTGAGGGATCCGAAGGCTGAAGCGAGGATAGGACAGGGCATAACGACGGACGTTACCGGAAACTGCGGCATCGGAGTCTTTCCCTATACCAATCCCATTCTGAAGGATATGGTGAAAGATGTCCTGGGAGAATGGAACGAGTGGAAATGGAAGGACTTTTCCTCCATGAAGAGATACTATCTGGAGAAGAAAATCGGAGTCAATGAACTCTTTCTCGTCTCCCATACGGCGCTCAGGCTCGCCGCAATGGGTCCGGACTGCACTAGAAAGGCGACAGAGGAGGAGACAGAGAGGATGCGCTCGATTCTGAGGGATGAACTCAGAGCGGGAGCGAGAGGCTTCTCGACAGGGCTCTATTACTCGCCGTGCGTCTATTCAAGCGCCGGGGAACTTTCCAGACTCCTCGAGACGGTGAAAGAGGAGGGGGGAATATTCACCGTTCATCACAGAAGCGAGGGAAACGGATGCCTCGAGTCCCTCAGGGAAGTCCTCGAGATTGCTTCCGGAAGCGGCGTCAGGACCGAGATATCTCACCTGAAGGCCATCGGAGGCCGTAACCAGACAGAGGCAGCGAAGATGCTCTCTCTTATCGAGGAGTACAGGAATGGCGGACTTGACGTCAAGTTCGACCAGTACCCGTACACATTCGGCTCCACGTCCCTCTTCTCACTTCTTCCTCCCCGTGTTCTTGCCTACTCGAGGCTCGAGCAGAGGATGGCGCTCTCCCTCGAGAGCGAAAGGGAGGTCATCAGAAAGGAGATCATGGAAGACACAACATGGGACAGTATCTATCCGGTTGTGGGACCTGAGAACATAAGGGCTCTCTTCCTCTCGTCGTCTCCTTCTTACAACGGGATGACCCTGGAGGAGATTGCACGGGAAATGGGGCTTTGTGATCCCCTGGATGCCCTCTTCGATATTCTCAGGGACGAGACGGGACTTGCAGTCATGACGGACACGACCGAGACCGATGAGACTCTCGAGAGAATAATGGTCCATCCCCTCATGTGCTTCGGCACCGACAGCCTCTACTCATCTCCCGTTCCGCACCCCAGATCATACCATTCGACTGTGGAATTCCTCTCAAAATATGTCAGGGACAGAAAACTCCTCACTCTCGAGGAGGCTGTGAGGAGAATGACGGGAGAGACGGCCGGGCGCTTCGGAATAAAGGACAGGGGAATTCTGGATGAGGGATACCGCGCAGATATAACGGTATTCGACCTCGGAAGGCTGAAGAGCAGGGACGATAACACAAACGAAGGAATCGAGTGCGTCATACTCAACGGAAAGATCGCATCCCTCAAAGGTGAAATCTTCTATACGGGAGAAGGAAGAGTACTCTGATGGAAAAAGAACTTACCGGAAGACAGAAGAAGATAATCGGTATTGCTTCCATAGTCATATTCGTTCTCTTCTCGGCCGCGGCATTCTTCTTCGTAGGCGTTCCGATTGTGAAGACTGCGAAGAATCCTCAGGCCTTCAGAAGCTGGATAGAGAGCATGGGGATCTGGGGGAAGGCGGCATACGTCGGAATCTGTTTTCTACAGGTTCTTGTTGCAATAATACCCGGCGGTCCCATCGAGCTTGCCGGCGGCTATGCATTCGGCCATGTGGAGGCTACCGTTCTCAGTACAATCGGGCTCGGACTGGGCTCTGCGGCTGTCTTTCTCCTTGTGAGGAGGTTCGGACGCAGTCTTCTCGAGGTCTTCTTCAAAAAGGAGCAGATCGAGGAGCTGAAGTTCCTCAGGACGAACAGAAAAAGAGATATCATAATACTCATTCTCTTCCTTGCTCCGGGGACGCCGAAGGACCTCCTGTGCTTCTACTGCGGACTTACGGACATGCCCTTTCTTCTCTTCTTCTTGATTTCTACTTTCGCGCGTATTCCCGCTGCATGGCTCAGTTCCATCGGGGGAAGCGCCATGAACAGTAAAAGCTACACGATTGCAGTCATCATCGCTGTAGTCATCGTCTCGATGACGGTGATGGGAATCGTCGGCTACAGACTTGTCGTGAAAAAACACGGGGAGGAGAGAGAGTGAAGACGAAACTATTCATCTTCGACATGGGAGGCGTCCTTATCGAGGGCAGCGTCAACTTTCCGGAAATTGCTCATTATCTGGGAATCGAAGAGAATATCTTCATGAAGGATTATGAGAAGTATGACATCCCGCTGATGGAGGGATGGATGGATACGCTTTCCTACATGTGGCATCTGGAGAAGGAGTTCGGCGTAAGGATAGAGGGCAATCTCTTTTCAGAGATATATCATCCCGTCGTGAACAGGGCGCTTCTTCCCGTACTTGAAATGATAAGAAAGCACGATGTGAGACTCGTCATCGGGTCCAACACCTTCCGTCCACATGCCGTCGTCATAGGAGAACTGAAGGAAAAACCGTATTCCTATTTCGATGCACTCTATTTTTCGCACGAGATGCATCTCACGAAACCGAGTCTCTCGTTCTACCGTTACATTCTCGAGAAGGAGGGCGTTGATGCATCCGGGGCATTCTTCGTCGACGACAGAGAAGAGAACACGAGGGCGGCGGAGAGGGCCGGAACAAGGACGTTCCTCTACAGCGCGGAGAGGAACGGGGAGCTTGAAGACGTCGTCAGGGGGCTTCTTTACCTCTGACAGAGGTCTCTTTTATCCTCGAGACAGGTTCAACTTGTAGTTTTTGTATATTTGGGAGGTAAAAACTTGCAACTTGCCCCTCTCCCCGTGACAATAGGCTCATGAAGCTTATCTATGTAGTTGAAGACCATGAAGTAATAAGAAACGGCGTCGTACAGTATCTGTCGCTCTCGGGCTACGAGGCGACGGGGTTCAGGAACCTCCAAGAGGCGAGGGAGGGCTTTTCGAAGAAGATGCCCGACATGCTCATCCAGGATGTCATGCTCCCCGACGGCGACGGTTTTGCCTTCGTCAAGGAGATAAAGGAGAAGAACGACCGTCTTCCCGTCATATTCCTTACTGCCCGCGTAGATGAAAGCGACAGGATTCTCGGCTTCGAACTCGGCGCCGACGACTATATTACAAAGCCGTTCAGCCCCAAGGAGCTGGTACTCCGTATCCAGGCACTCTTCCGGAGGGTCGACGAGAGTGCGGGGGTGTCGAAGAACAAGTATACCTACGTCGACGGAGATAACAGCCTCTACATCGATGAGGATATTCACGAGATAAGGGTCAACGACGTTCCCATCAACCTCACTGCAGCTGAGTGGAGAATCGTGCTCTACCTCGTTTCCAACGAGCCCAATCTCATAACGCGCGCCCAGATACTCGAGGAATGCTTCGACTATTCCTTCGAGAGCTATGAGCGTGTTGTCGATACTCATATAAAGAACATAAGGACCAAGCTCCGCCCCGGCAACTGGATAGATACGGTGCGCGGTTACGGATACCGGTTCTCCGGTAAGAAGGCCTGATGCACAGACAGTTCGTCAGACTTCTCCTCGCAATCCTCCTGATATTGATTGCAATATCTGTACTCCAGGTTGCATGCATAACCGTCTTCTCCAGAAGAGTCATCTACACCTGGTCCGATCAGGTATTCGAAGAGTTTGCATCCAATGTGGAGAAGACGCTCTCGAAGGCCGACGTCACGAATGCGACCAGCATCTACGACTACGTCTTCTCGAATGCCTCGGAGAGAATAAGCGGCTTTGTTCTTAGAAGCACCGCAGGCGGCCAGCTCCTGACCTTCGGCCAGAGCGGGGACGGCTCCGTCATACCTCAGCTCATCTCCTCCGGTGACGGTACATTCACATACATCGAGGATCTGCTGACCACAACAGGAAGAAGCGGAAGCACAAGCAGCAGGAAGACCACCGTCTACGAACTCCCTGCACCGCAGTATGAACTCGATGTAACGATGTCGTCGCTCTTCAGTACAACCATCGACAGCGTCTCGTTCCATAAGACTAACGACACGGGACGTGTCTTCGTCTCCTATCCTTCATCGATCAGGAAGGCCGATATCGCGGGAACGATTTCGGTGTATATCAACGGCAGCATCGCAGCGTACCTTGATGTTCTTGTCTACTCCGTCGATTACTACACACCGACGAAGTTCATCCTCCAGGAAGTATACAAGGCAGTGGCGTTCACAATACCGCTTATTCTCGTCGTGGGCTCCGTGCTTGCGTATGTCGTATCGAAAAGGACGGAGAGAAACGTCAAGAATATCGAGAAGGCGCTCTCTCTGCTCTCCTCGGGGCATTTTGATGTAACAGTCCCCGATTCGAAGGTCATCGAATACAACCAGATAGGCTCCTCCATCGAAGCACTCGGCAAGGATCTGAGACGTCACTCCGCATCCCGTAAGGAATGGATCAGGAATATCTCGCATGACCTCAATACACCTGTGACAAGCATGAACATGATTCTCGAAGGTGTTGCCGACGGACTCTTTCCCCTTACTCCCGAGATAGTAACGACGCTCAAGAAGGAGAATGATACGCTCAAGGAGAGAATCGCGAGTGTCTCGTACTATTCGTATCTGCTTTCCCCGGACGCAAAGTGCGAAAAGAGGGAACTTGTCCTGAAGGACGAGATCGACACGGCATGCCTCAAGCTGAACACCCCTGTCAGATGCGCATTCAAAGACGATGATATAGTCTACGCCGACGACGGCCTGATTACACGCGCCCTCGAGGAAATCCTCTGTAACGCAGTCCAGTACCGTACGACGGAGGGTCTTCCCGTTGTTGAAACGGAGGAGAAGGAGAACAACCTCATCATAAAGGTGACGAACGACGGAACGCTCCCGAAGCCTCTCCCGCAGTTCTTCGAACCGTGGAGCAGGGGAGACCAGTCACGTACCGGAAGTGCCGGATCCGGACTGGGACTCAGTATCGTATACCAGATAATGGAACTCCATAACGGCACTGTGGACATCACGGAGGACGAGGAGAACGGAAAGGTGAGTGTTACTCTATCCTTCCCATGCCTTGACTATGTGTCCGTCGTCTAGGGAAATTATCCTGATTCTTCCGTTATCCCAGACGGCATAGGAGGGGGCACTCCCGTTCTTCGGAATTGTCGTCGACCCGGGATTGAGGAAGAGAACTCCGTCTCTCATTTCAAGTACCGGGATATGTGTGTGCCCGCTCATGACGACGTCGGCATCCCCGGAGTCGAGATCATGGTGGCCGTGCATGAGGAAGATCTTCCTGCCGTCGACTGTGACCGTCTTCGAGTCATCCATGATGGAGAAGGGAAGCACCATCTGGTCAACCTCGGCGTCGCAGTTTCCTCTGACTGCCGTGACCGAGTCCTTCATTTCCGAGAGAAGAGGTATGACCCCCTTCGGCCTGTAGTGCGGCGGAAGATCGTTCCTCGGTCCGTGGTACAGGAGGTCGCCAAGGAGGAAGACGGAATCGAAGTTTCCCTCCCTCCATATGTCGTATATCTCCTTCGCCCTGTATTCAGAACCGTGTATGTCTGATGCAATAAGTATTCTCATGGCTACTTTATACTCCATTTGGTTGCATTCTGAGAAGAATAAGGGCATAAGAAAACGGACTCATCAAGAGTCCGTATATGGGCGGTATAAGGATTGAACTTATGACTTCCACCACGTCAAGGTGGCACTCTCCCGCTGAGTTAACCGCCCAATCTTCCATGAACTATAAACCAAACAGGGGGATGTGTCTAGTCACTTCAGAAAGAAATTGATAAGTCTGCGGTTTCTTTCCGTATACGGGCGGTAGCGCATGGGAAGGTCTATCCAGGTCTTCTTGTCGACTATCGATGTATAGTGCGAGAAACTCTCGAAGCCGCTCTTTCCGTGGTAGCCTCCCATTCCGCTCTGTCTCACTCCGCCGAAGCTCATTTCGCTTGTCGCAAGATGTATGAGGGTGTCATTTATGCATCCGCCGCCGAAGAGGGTGTGCGTCATGACGTAATCCGCCTCCTTCCTGTCGGATGTGAAGATGTAGAGGGCGAGGGGATGGTCTCCTCCGTTTATGTAGTCGATGCATTCATCGATGCTCTCGTATGTCAGAATCGGGAACAGGGGGCCGAATATCTCCTCCTGCATCACCCTGTCGTCCTTCGTCACGTCTGTAAGGATGGTCGGCTCTATCTTGAGGGCGGACGCATCATAGCGCCCTCCGAGAATCGTCTTCGATTCATCGAGCAGCCTAATGATTCTCGAGAAGTGCTTGATATTGATTATCTTTCCGTATTCCGGGTTCTCCAGGGGATTCTCACCCGTCATTCTGACAACTTCCTTTCTGAGAAGATTCTCGAATTCGGTCTTCACGCTTCTGTCGACGAGAATGTAGTCGGGGGCGACACATGTCTGTCCGCAGTTTATGAGCTTTCCGAAAGCCGTACGCCTTGCACTCAGGGCAAGGTCGGCATTCTTCGTTATTATGCACGGGCTCTTTCCTCCGAGCTCGAGTGTCAGAGGCGTGAGGTGTTCGGCGGCCTTCGCCATCACAAGCTTTCCAACCTCCTTGCTTCCCGTGAAGAAGATGTAGTCGAAGTCCAGATCCAGCAGCGATGCATTCTCCTCCCGTCCTCCCTCTATGAGGGCGACGAGGCCCTCGTCGTAGGTCTCTTCTATAAGCTTCTTGAGAATGCTCGAGGAGGCGGAGGAATATGCCGAAGGTTTGATTATGGCGGTATTGCCTGCGGCCAGGGCATCGGCAAGTGGTTCGAGTGTAAGAAGGACGGGGTAGTTCCAGGGGCTCATGATGAGTGTGTTGCCGTAGGGCAGCGCCCGGGTGAACGAACGGGATGCAAACTGCGCAAGAGGCGTGCGGACCCTCTTCTCCCTCATCCAGCTTCTGAGATGTTTTCTGAGGTATGTAATCTCGCTCAGCGTCAGGCCTATCTCGCACATGTCGCTTTCAGCCGCGCTTTTTCCGAGGTCTGACATAAGTGCATCTCTCAATTCGTCAGAGTATTTCTCTATTGCAGAATAGAGTTTTCCGAGAGCCTCAGTCCGGCTTTCGTACGAGAGGGTTCTCCCTTCACTGAAGTATGCTTTCTGCTTCGCCTTTATCTCTTCGATCTTTTCTCTTGTCATACCAGAGATGATACAGAGAAAGTCACTTCAGCGCTACTTTTTCTTTCCTGATGACCTTCTTCGTCCACTTTCCGGATCTGTATCTCCAGATGAAGAGAACAGACCTCACGGCCCAGTCTATGTACATTCCCCACATGACGCCCCTGAGGCCGAAGCCGAGAGAGAGGCCGAGAATGCGTGCCGATGCGACACGGAAGATCCACATCGAACTGACGGCCGTAATCATCGTGAATGTTACGTCTCCGGCGCTCTTGAGAGCCTGCGGAAGCGTGAACGAGAGAGGCCATATGAGCATCTGTATTATGAGGTTCTCGTATGTGACTAGGAGTGCAAGCGAGCTTGTCTCCGCGCTGTATGAGTAGATCTTGATGAGGACGGGAAGAAGTGACATCACGACAAGAGATGTCGCCGCTATCGAGAGATAGGCCATCCTCATGAAATACTTCGTGTACCACCTTGTCTCGTCGAAGCGTCCCGCTCCGCAGCTTCTTCCTCCGCATACCATCAGTGCCAGCCCGGTGGCAGTTCCGGTGATGTTCGCGAAGGTTCCCATGTTGTCGAGGAATGCAAAGGATGCCGTCGATGCCGTTCCGCATGCCGCTATTGTCGATATCGTGACGATCTTCCCGAGCTGGAAGATGGAGCTCTCCGCACCCGAGGGCAGCGCTATCGAGAAGATGGTCCCCGCCATGGAAAGGTTGAACTCGAACTTCAGAAGCGAGTCGATATATACCCTCAGTTTATGGGAATGGATGAGGACGAGGAATATCGCGGCCATGACGATGCGTGAGAAGAGAGTGCTCAGTCCCACTCCGAAGGCCCCCATGTTGAAAACGAAGAGGCATATGGCGTTTCCGATGATGTTGACGATGTTGCCGATTGTCGACACGACGAAGGTCGACTGCGTCTTCCCCTGTGCACGGAATACGGCGGTGAGGGAGGATGTCAGGGCCATGAAGGGCAGCGAGAGTATGATGGGAATCGAGTAGTCGAGGGCTGCCTGGAAGACATCCGCTGCAACAGATCCGTATACCACTCTGAGTATCTCCTCCCTGAAGACGAAGAACACTCCGCCCACGACGAGTGCGACGGCAAGTGCAAGGTACAGCAGCTCCTTCGATGCAAAGCGTGCCCTTTCATCGTTGTCCATTCCGAGGAGCTGGCTTACTATGACGCTTCCTCCTGTTCCGAATGCTGAGAAGAGGGCGATGAGGAAATTCTGTATCGTATTGAAACAGCTGACACCGCTCACCGACGCCTCCCCCGCCTGTGCGACCATCATGGTATCTGCAATGCCGACGGTGACGGAGAGCAGAGTCTCCATTAAAAGAGGATAGTATATGTGTCTGAGGTCTTCCCTGGAGAAGAGCATAGGGTGATCAAGTGGTTTCATAACAATGACGAAAATAGTCTCAAAACCTTTCTCTTTCAAGAGTTCTGACGCAATTGATTCAAGCTTTTGATTTTTTTCTTCACTCGGCCGGGTCATCAGAGATTGCAAAGGCCATTAGTGAGTACGGAAAGGCCGAGATAGGCCCGTCCTTGAGGTAATCCTTCTGGGAGAATATCATGGGAGAGACTACTCTCGAGGGATATTTATGCATGAATTCATCGATGGAAGTATGACGTGAGATATCTGAACTCTTACTTATAGTAAGTGATTCTTACTATTTTTCTCTTCTTTCTCCGCTGACTTGTTTTCTCTTTTGAGCTATCATAGCCGGACACGGAGGCAGAAATCATGGACGTCTGGGCACACAGGGGCTTTTCGAGTATATATCCGGAGAATACCATGCTGGCATTCGAGAGGGCCGTCGAGAGCGGGGCTGACGGTATCGAGATGGATGTACATCTCTCATCGGACGGCTGTCCCGTCGTAATCCACGACGAGAGCCTTCTCCGGACCTGCGGTGTCGACAAAATGGTCGGGGAGTGTACGCTCGACGAGCTGACACACACAGTCGCATCGAAGACACAGGGCGGCAGATACAACACCACGATTCCGTCCTTCGACGAGTTCTGCGCCTTCGTCAGAGAGACCGGTACAAGGGCTGACGTCGAACTCAAGACAGGCGTCGTCTACTATCCGGGACTCGAGGAGAAGGTTGCCGGTGTCATCAGGAAATACGGAATCGAGGACAGAATCATATTCTCGTCCTTCAACTGGCTGAGTCTTGTCATTATGAAGAAGATTCTGCCGTCTGTTCCGTGCGGACTTCTCTTTGAGTCCCATATGAATGCAAGGCATCTCTCCTATGAAGCGGAGAGCTGCGGAATGGAGCTTCTCCACCCCGATTTTGCATGCATCGACGACGAAATGGTCAGAGAGGCGGATGAACTCGGCATCGGGATAAACGCCTGGACGATAAACAGCGAGGAGGAGCTGAGAAAGCTCATCGGATGGGATGTGAAGGGCTGCATAACGAACTCACCCGACATGTGCCTTGCAGTTCTCGGGAGATTCATGCGGCGAAGGGGATGCTGATTTCTCCTCTCATATGCTTTTCAGTGTTTCACCTTCATAGAAGGAGTAGGGGATGAGAATGTTCTTCTCCCCGCTCTGGGTGCCGTTGATGATGTCGAAGAGCATCTCTGCCGCCGTCAGTCCCTTGAGATATCCCTGCTGGTCGATTGTCGTGAGTCTGTGGCCGAAGTAGCTGCTGCGGTATGTTCCGTCGAATCCTACGACCGAGACATCCTCGGGTACCCTCAGTCCCCTCTGCTGGAGTTCCTCGATAACGCCGATTGCCTGTATGTCGGACATTGCGACTACAGCCGACGGAAGTCCGTTTTCGAGAATCTTCCGGCATGCATTCCTTCCCCCCTGTACCGTCGTGCTCTCCGGATACTGTCCCGGGGGCTGTGTGATCCGGTATTCATTGAGGGCCTTCCTGTAGCCGATGCTTCTGAAGTTTGCGACTCCGGGAGGTATGGTGTCGGTGGTCTCTATGTAGGCGGCGCCGAGAAGCGTCACGACTGCGATATCTCTGTGTCCCCGTTTCAGGACCTCGGTCATCTGTGTATATGCGGCGTCGGTATTGTCGATGGAGACGCTGTAGCCGGCCTCGTTGTCTATGGCGTCGAGTCTGACGAGGGGGAGGCGGCGTCTCTTCAGGGCCTCCCTGACACCTCCTCCGAAATCAAGTCCCATTCCGATGATGCCGTCGACAGTCGCACTCTTGATGGCTTCGGCGATTGATGAGTGGAGAGGTGGAATCAGGGTGAAAGTATATCCGTTTTTCTCGCAAACCGTGCCGATCCCCCTCAGAACGTCGACGACGTGCGGGTTGTCGAGTGTGGCGTCGAATGCCTGTGGAAGGAGGAAGCCGAGGGAGAAGTGCTTTCCGAGCGAGAAATTCCTAGCCATGGGGTCGGGGATGTAATCGAGCTCCCTGGCGACCCTGAGTATCTTCTTCACAGCCTCGCCGCTTATTCTCTCGGGGTTGTTGAATGCAAACGAGACGGCCGTCTTGGAGTAGCCGCTCTTCTTTGCTATATCTGCTATCGTTATTCTTTTGTCACTCATCTGTCGAACCAGCCTAAACTAGTTTACATAGAGTTCGTTTGACGGTCAAACATGATTTTTTTCTCATCTTATCCGACATTTTTCACATCATCTGCCGGTGAAGTGTCGAAAATGCATGCACTAAGAGGAAAAAACTGTCTCCGTATTGTTGCCCCTCTCAACATTCCTTTATTATATTTGCTGTTATAGAAAATAAAATCGAACACTTTTTAAGGGAGGTAGTCATGGGTTTTGGCAAACAGCTGAAGGAAGTCGCCGCATCCGTTCTGCCGATTGTAGTCATAGCATCGGTCCTCGGCTGGATATTCGGCATCTTCACACTTCTTTCATTCGCCCAGTTCCTGTTCTCTGCTCTTCTTGTAGTACTGGGACTGACACTCTTTCTTCTCGGTGTCAACGTCGGTTTCCTTCCGGTGGGCAACCATCTCGGAGCCATGATAACACAGAAGAGGAATGTACCGCTCCTGGTATTCTCGGGAATAGGGCTTGGTATTCTTATAACCCTCGCGGAACCCGATGTGAAGGTCCTTGCGGACCAGGTCGCATCGATGAAGAGCGGGCTCAGTTCATCGCTTCTGGTTTTCATCATCGCAATCGGAGTCGGAATATTCATGGCGATAAGCTATGTCAGGGCGCTTACACGCTTCTCGCTCAAGATTACGATGGCTGTCGGTGTCGCACTCATGTTCCTTGCGGCATCGTTCGTTCCGGAATTCTTCGTCTCCGTCGGCTTCGATTCCGGCGGCGCAACTACCGGGCCGATGGCCGTACCGTTCATAATGGCCCTCGGCATGGGTGTGGCATCGGTGCACGGACACCATGAGGAGGATTCATTCGGATACACGGGAATCGCATCGATCGGACCTGTTCTCTCAATTCTCATATTCGGTGCATTCATGGGCGCTTCAAGCGGTAGCATCGTATCTGAAGAGAGTGTCTCGGGAGGAATGCTCGAGATGTTCGGCGAGGTTGCGCTCTCCGTCACGAAGTCGCTTCTTCCGCTTGTCGTGATCTGTATTCTGGTACAGGTCTTCTTCATGAAACTGCCGAGAATCAGGGCGACGAGAATGTACATGGGTATTCTCTACTCCTATGTCGGGATAACCCTCTTTCTGTTTGCCGTCGAATCGACATTCATGGATATAGCACGTACTCTCGGACGTACGATTGCCTCCGTTGCCCCGGGCTCTCTTATCCCGATTGGCCTCGTGCTCGGTGCCTGCGTCGTTCTTGCGGAACCTGCAATCTGGGTTCTTACAGAGCAGGTTGAAGAGGTCAGTGAAGGCAAGATCAAGCGCTTCCTGCTTCTGGCGTTCATCGCCATAGGCGTTGCATGCGCCGTGATGCTCAGCATGATCAGGGTTATCAACGGAACATCGATATGGTACTTCCTGCTCCCCGGTTATGCCGTTATAGTCGCGCTCCTGCCTTTCGTTCCGACGCTCTTCGTGGGAATCGGTTTCGACTCCGGCGGTGTCGCCACAGGCCCGATGTCCTCGACTTTCCTTCTGCCGTTCGTCTCCGGTGCGGCTGCGGTGCTTGCCGAGGATCCGTCGAGCATGGCGTTCGGCATGATCGGTCTCATTGCGATGATGCCTATCCTCGCCATCGAGATACTCGGTCTCGTATTCTCGTTCAAGGTAAAGAAGGGACAGAAAAACGTGGAGGAAAAAAATGATTAAAGGGAAGATGCTTTTCGCAATCGTGAACAAGGGCGATGCCTCGAAGGTGATGGACGCCATACGTCTCTCGGGAGCCTGGGGAGGCACCATACTCAATGCCCACGGTACGGCTCCGACTTCGATACTCTCGATGCTCGGACTCGGAGACAGCAAGAAGGAGATTCTCCTTTCGATGCTGAGCGAGTCGATAGAAAAGGGATGTCTGGAGAGCCTCAAAGGCGTCAGATGCAAGGGCGTTGTCGCCCTTCTCGGTGAAAAAGGAGTAAATGATATGAAAGAAGATCTCGTAATGATTCAGGTTATATGTGAGAACGGCTATGCCGACGACATAATGGATGCCGCAAGAAAGGAAGGTGCGAAGGGAGGTACCGTAATCAAGGGCCATGGTACGGCGAAGGAAGACGACACAAGATTCTTCGGTTATCCCATCACTGCAGAGAAGGAGGTCCTCGTAATCGTCGAGGAGAAGAACAAGGCCGAGAGGATTATCCGGGCAATTGATGATCTTCCCTTCCTCAAGCAGAAGGGCAAGGCCGTCATATTCAGTCTTCCGGTTTCTCACTTCAGTACAATCGGCTGAAATAAGTAGATTCTGTGAAGTTGGGTCTCCTCTCTGCCGGGGGGACCTTTTTTGTTATTTTTTCATGTTGACTTATCCTTTTGATTTAATTATTTAAATTATTGCTTCGATAAATTTCCTTATCGATCTCACTTGATAAAACCGGAGTGTTTTCAAAATTGATTAAAGAACTTTTCTCCCGTGTCAGGGAATATAAGAAGAAGGCTCTGATTACTCCCGTCTTCATGGTGCTGGAAGTCCTCATGGAGGTACTCATCCCCGCCATAATGGCGCTCATCATCGACGTCGGCATCGCCAATATGGACATGAGGACGATTCTCGTTCTCTCGTCTCTTCTTGTCCTCTCGGCGCTTCTGTCGCTGACATTCGGAGTGCTGGGAGCCCGTTTCGGCTCCGTTGCGGCTTCGGGTTTCGCGACAAACCTGAGACATGACCTCTACGACAAGGTCCAGGAACTCTCGTTTTCCGACATCGACCGCTTCAGCCCTTCGAGCCTGATTACACGTCTCACAACCGACGTGCAGCGTATCCAGATGCTTTTCAGCATGTCCATCAGGATGTTCGTACGTTCCCCGATGATGCTCATCTTCGCAGCCGTCATGTGCCTCAGAAACGGAGGGGCGCTGTCGCTCATCTTCGTCGTCGTCATCCCGATCATGGCTGCAGGTGTATGGATCATGACCCATAAGACCCATCGTTACTTCACCCGTGCCTTCAAAGGCTTCGACCGCTTCAACCAGGTTGTCGGAGAGAACCTCTCCGGCATAAGGACGGTCAAGGCCTTCGTAAGAGAGAAGAGGGAGGAGGAGAAGTTCGATGAGAGCGCAGCCTACATCCGCGACAACTTCAGGAAGGCGGAGCAGATGATGGCCCTCATGAACCCTCTTGTCATGTTCGTCTCCTACGGCTGCATGATAGCGATCTCCTATTTCGGTGCGAAGCTCGTCAATAAGGGCAGTATGGACACAGGTGCCCTTATGAGCATATTCACATACTCGACGCAGATTCTTTCGTCTCTCATGATGACGGGCATGATCATCATAATGTATACGATGAGCAAGCCCAGCATGGAGAGAGTGAGCGAGGTTCTCTCATACGAACCGACAATGGACAGCAACGAGGACGGAGTAAAGGAAGTCGGGGACGGTTCTGTCATATTCGACCATGTCGATTTCGGCTACAAGGAAGGATCGTCCGTACTCAAGGACATCAACCTCGAGATAAAGAGCGGAGAGATGGTGGGCGTAATAGGAACGACAGGAAGCGGCAAGACGACGCTTGTCTCCCTCATCGCACGGCTTTACGACGCCACGAAGGGCTCCGTCATCGTCGGAGGAAGGAATGTAAGGGATTACAACCTCAAGGCTCTGAGGGACAGCGTATCAGTCGTCCTCCAGAAGAACACGCTCTTCTCCGGCACCATCAGAAGCAACCTCGAATGGGGTGACGGGAATGCTACCGAGGAGGAGATGGAGACGGCTGCGAAGATCGCTTCGGCCTATTCCTTCATAATGGAGAAGGAAAAGGGCTTCGACTCCGTGGTCGAGCAGGGCGGAACAAACTTCTCCGGAGGCCAGAGACAGAGGCTCTGCATTGCACGCGCCCTCCTCAAGAAGCCCAGGATCCTCATCATGGACGACTCCACATCCGCTGTCGATACCGCGACCGACAGGTCGATAAGGGAGGCACTCCACAACTCCGTCTCCGGAATGACCAAGATAATCATCTCGCAGCGTGTCTCCTCAATCGAGGATGCCGACAAGATCATCATAATGAACAACGGCAGGATCGAGGATGTGGGAACCCACGAGGAACTCCTGGGCCGCAACGCAGGCTACAGGAATCTCTACGAGACCCAGACAAGGAAGGAGGCATGACATGGCGGAGAAAAGACCATCAAGAGCAGCAATGCGTGCAATGCCGAAAGCCAAGAATCCGGGCCGTTCCTTCATAAGGCTGATGAAGTTCGTCTTCGAAGGCAAGGCGTTTCTAATTCTCATCATCCTCTGCTGTATTATCCTGTCGGCAATGGCAACGACATATTCGGCGACCTTCATCGGCACTTACATCGATGACATCGTAATACCGCTCAAGGGTGTGGAGAATCCTTCGTTTGTTCCTGCCCTGAAGGCACTGGCCAAGTTTGCACTGGTTGTGCTCGTCTCGATAATCACATCGTTCATCTCGTCATGGATCATGGTCGGGATATCACAAGGGGCGGTATATAAGATGAGGACGAAGATGTTCTCACGTCTCGAGAGTCTTCCTCTCTCGTATTTCGACCAGAATGCGAGAGGAACCATCATGTCCGTCTTCTCCAACGATACAGATACAATCAACCAGTTCATATCGAACGGTCTTGTGCAGCTTCTGACGGCGTCGATCACCATCGTCATGGTACTTACCTCGATGTTCAGAAACAGCCTCGTCCTCACGGCGATTGTCATTGTCTTCATCTTCATCACGCTCGGCGTGACGGGAAAGGTCGGAGGAAAGAGCGGGAAGTTCTATACTTCCCAGCAGGAAGACCTTGCAGCCGTCAACGGCTATATCGAGGAGATGATGAACGGTCAGAGGGTCATCAAGGTCTTCACTCACGAGGACGAGAGCCGGAAGGGATTCGAGGCCCTCAACGAGAAGCTCAACTCATCCATGGCATCGGCAAACAGCTGGGCCGGAAGCATGGGGCCGCTTAATAACAACCTCGGACACCTCCAGTATGTCGTTCTCGTACTTGTCGGAGCCCTCGCAGTCATCAGAAACCCCCTTGTCTATACAATCGGAGGCCTCGCCGCATTCCTGCAGCTGAGTAAGTCGTTCACGAACAACATTTCCCAGATATCACAGCAGGCGAACACGGTACTCGTGGCACTTGCGGGAGCGGAGCGTGTGTTTGCCCTCCTGGATGAGAAGAGCGAGAGCAACGAGGGAAAGATAACGCTTGTCAGAGTCTCGGGACACGATGGCGACATGCATGAAGTGGAGAAGAGCACAGGCAAGTGGGCCTGGAAGAAGGAGGGTGTCCTGATTCCGTTCAGGGGAAGCGTCGTCATGAAGGACGTCGACTTCTCCTACGTACCGGGAAAGCCCGTTCTTCATGATATCACGCTCTATGCAAAGCCGGGCCAGAAGATCGCCTTCGTCGGCCATACGGGAGCGGGAAAGACCACGATTACGAACCTCCTCAACCGATTCTACAACATCGAGAAGGGCGAGATAACAATCGACGGCATCAACATCATGGATATGAAGCTTGCAGACCTCAGGCGCAGCATGGCCATGGTACTGCAGGATACATCACTCTTCACTGGAACCATCAGGGACAACATCCGCTACGGCAGACTGGATGCCACCGACGAGGAAGTGGAGAAGGCTGCAAAGCTTGCAAACGCCCACGATTTCATCATGATGATGAGTCAGGGTTATGATACTGTCATCACCAACAACGGCGAGAATCTCTCGCAGGGACAGCGTCAGCTTCTCTCGATTGCACGTGCGGCAGTCGGGAACCCGCCGATTCTCATCATGGACGAGGCGACGTCGTCAATCGACACCCACACCGAAGCTCTCGTGCAGTCGGGTATGGACAAGCTCATGGAGAACAGGACGGTATTCGTGATTGCACACCGTCTCAGCACTGTGCGCAACAGCAACGCCATCATGGTCCTCGACAAGGGAAGGATCATCGAGCGGGGCGACCACGACGATCTCATTGCACTGAAGGGCGTCTACTACTCGCTCTATACAGGAAAGAGCGAACTCAGCTGAGAGAAGGGGCGGAGTGAGGATAATATCTGAAATCCGCCCTTTTTCTTTCTCCCGGTCCCGGGCTAAGATAACAGTGTGAAGGACAGAACATACATCTGCATCGATCTCAAGAGCTTCTACGCCTCCGTCGAATGCGTCGAGCGGGGTCTTGATCCCATGACGACGAATCTCGTCGTGGCGGATCCGGAGAGAAGCGACAAGACCATATGTCTTGCCGTATCACCGTCGATGAAGGCACTGGGGGTGAGAAACCGTTGCAGGGTCTTCGAGATACCTTCCCACATAAAGTATCTGATGGCGCCTCCGAGAATGCAGAAGTACATAGACTATGCTGCAGATATCTACGCTGTCTACCTGAAGTACATCGCTCCCGAGGACATCTATGTTTATTCGATAGACGAAGTCTTCATGGACGTCAGCGACTACCTCGAGCGCTACGGAATGACTGCGAAGGAGATGGCCGTCTTTCTGATGGAGAATGTGAAGAGAGAGGTCGGGGTGAGGGCGACTGCGGGAATCGGGAGCAATATGTACCTTTGTAAGATCGCCCTCGACATAACAGCCAAGCATTCCCCCGATTTCATCGGCATTCTCGATGAGGAAAGCTTTAAAGAGAAGCTCTGGGATCATACGCCCCTCTGTGATTTCTGGAGAATCGGGAAGGGTATCGAGACAAGACTCCACAGACTCGGCCTCTACACCATGCGGCAGATTGCACATACTCCCGAAGACATTCTCTACAACGAATTCGGAATCGATGCGGAAATCATGATAGATCATGCCTGGGGGAGGGAATGTGTCACCATCAGCGATATACAGCACTATAAGCCGAAGGGTGAGAGCCTCAACTCCGGGCAGGTTCTGATGCGCGACTATTCCTTCGGCGAAGCGGAGATCGTCCTCAAGGAGATGGCGGATGAAATAGCCCTGATGCTTACACGGCGCCGTCAGAGGGCTTCATCGTTCTCTCTGGCCGTAGGATATGCGAAGAAGGACGGAGGCACAGTGGCGGCGGGAAGCGCGGTGACCTCCTCTCCGACGCAGTCGGACACAGGTATCAGAAAAGTTTATCTCGACATATTTTCACGTATAACCGACAGGGAGAAGTCGATCAGACGCTTCTATCTCACCGCATCATCGCTTGAAGATGAGAAGAGGGAACGCCAGCTTGATCTCTTTGAAGATACCGGCGAGAACGAGAAGAAGAGCCGAATACAGCAGGCTGTTCTCTCCATCAAGGACCTTTACGGTAAAAACAGCATCGTCAAGGGGATGGACTACGAGGAATGCGCAACGGGGAGGGAGCGCAATCTCCAGATAGGGGGGCACAGGAGTGGAAAAGAGGAATAGAGTGAGAATGACAGTCGAGCAGAGGGCCAAGATCTTTCTTCCGTTCGCCGGTGTCAGAGGCCTGGATGAAGCGCTTGAAAGGAAGAGAAGAGAGCACTTCATGGAGGAGAGGATAATCCTCGGCGAGGACGGAGAGAGGGAGATAGACGATGTTCTCTCCTCGATCGGGAGCGGTGACAGGATATCTCTTTCGTCATACGAGGACGGACACTACGTCAGGAAGGAAGGCACCGTCATAAGGACGGACGGCAGGGAAGGCTACGTCCTTATGGAGAGCGGACCTGTATACTTCAAGGACATTCACTCAATCGAGAAGAAGAAAGATAAGAATGAAACGGCGGTATCATCTGATACGGATGTGTAGATACCGCGGTGCATCACGACGCATTTTTTCCGTCTCACTATATCACTCTGCCGGGATCCTCAGCAGAGGACTGCTTTTTTCCCCGGGAAAGAGGCTACAGTCTTATGAGGCTGTCTTTCAGAAGCATCAGGGAAACTTCCTTCTTCCTCGGTTTCAGAGGTGAGAATGCGATGAGCGGATTGCCGCAGAATTTCAGGCCGATCATATAACCTTCTCCCTTGTATTCGATAGATTCGACACTGCATTCGTTGAAGATCACATGACTGGGGTATACCCCTGTGTTGAGGGGCTCTTCGCTTATCGTGACGGCTTCGGGACGGAAGAAGAGGGTGCCCGATGCCCCCTCTCCGTAGAGAAGGGAGGCCGGCAGGGATGTTCCGTCCCCCGTGAAGTATGCAGAGAAGAGAGTCTTCGGGTGCTTGTAAATCTCTTCGGGTGTGCCTGTGCACTCTATATGGCCGTCCTTCATTATGATGATTCTGTCGGCTATGGCGAACGCCTCCTCTCTGTCGTGCGTGACGTAGAGCATCGTGACTCCGAGTCTGTCGTGCAGCGTCCTTATCGTGCCCCTGAGCTTCTTTCTCAGCATTTCGTCGAGGGACGAGAGCGGCTCGTCGAGAAAGAGTATCTGCGGCTCTGCCGCAAGAGCTCTCACGAGTGCCACCCTCTGTGCTTCTCCCCCCGAAAGAGTCTCGACCTTCCTCTTCTCAGCGCCCCCGAGGTCGACGCTCTCGAGAAGCCTTTTCGTCAGCTCACGTCTCTCGTCTCTCTTCTTCGTCTTCATCCCGTACTGGATGTTCTTCTCTGTATTCATGGAGTTGAAGAGGGCGTAGTCCTGGAAAATGAAGCCGATTCCCCTCTTTCCGACGGGAAGGGATGTTATATCCTCCCCGTCAAGGAGGACGGATCCTCCGTCCGGCGTTTCAACGCCGCTGAGGAGCGAGAGCAGTGTCGACTTTCCGCTTCCCGATGGTCCGAGGAGGCAGACAAGCTCACCCTTTTCAACGGAAAGGGAGCATTCGAGGTTGAAATCCCTGTATTTCTTCTTTATGTCCTTCGCTTCAAGATATGACACTTCTCTCTCCTCCTCTTTCAGAGAATGCGAATATTATGAGACTGACGAAGAGCAGCATCAGACACAGCGCCGATGCTCCCTGATAGTCGTAGTGCTGTATTTTCTTGTAAATGAGCAGGGGTAGTGTTGTTACCCTCCCCGTCCCGAGCGCCATCGTGGCGTTGGTCTCCCCCAGTGAGAGGGCGAAGGAGAATGCAAAGGCCTTTCTTCTGTACCCTCTTAAAAGAGGTACTTCGACTTTTCTGTAGTTCCTCCAGTAGGAGGGGGAGAGGGAGAGCGAGGAATAGAGAAGCCTGTCGCTGAGCTTTTCCGCTCCGGGAAGGATTGACCGTATTGCAAAGGGGAGGACGACAGTTATGTGTGCGAGGATTGTGAGGACGACGGCACCGCTCTTTCCACTCGTGTAGAAGAGTGACGAGAGGTACGAGAACCCGAGACCGAGTGTGACGGACCCCGTCGCAAGCGGAAGAGATGACAGCGTCGTGAGGAACTTCCTCTTTCTTCTTACTGCCGATACCGAGAGCGCCGTGGCCATCGCTGTGGCGGCGGCAGAGGCTGCGGCTGCAATGCAGATTGAAGAGAACAGAGCATTAAGGGCGCTCCTGTCTTCTCCGGCGAAGAGATTCTCCCATGCTTTGAGTGTGAATGTGCCGTCTCTGTTGAAGAAGGCCCTGTAGACTATTGAGAAGAGGGGCGGAAGCATGAAGAGGGCGACAATGAGCTCCAGCATGAAGGCAAGGGCCTTCTTTCCTCTCTTCGCAGGCTTCAATGTACGCCTTGTTCTCTGTATCTTCTTCTCCCTTCTTCCGGCCCCTGTGAGAAGCATGATCAGTGCCATCACCGCGAAAGATATGAGGGCGAGGGAGGAAGAGGAGGCGAGGTTTCCGTCCATATATGCGCGGCGGTAGATCTCCGCTTCCACCGTGTAGTACTTCGGGCTTCCTCCGAGTGTCATCACTATGAGAAACGACGGAAAGCAGAAAAGGAAGACAAGGAGCATTGTCTGATATATCGTGCCCTTTATTCTGCTGAATGTGACGGTGAAGAATATGCGGATGCGGGATGCGCCGAGGAAAGCAGCCGCCGTCTCCTCCCTCTCTCCCGCCGCCGTCATTCCTTCCGTTATGAGGGAGAAGGCGAGAGGGAAGTTGAGATAGACGTGCGCAAGTATCACGGCCTTGTAGGAATACAGGATGCTGAGCTTCATCCTTCCTCCGGAAATCTTCGAGAGCAGGGTGTTGAGTATCCCGTTGTTGCCGTACCAGATCACGAAGCCCAGGACGACGATGACGGAGGGCAGTACGAATGCCGTGTCGGCAAGCGCGAGTGTGAGCCTGCGTCCCGGGAAGCTGTGCGACGAGAAGAACGAGGCAAAGGGCAGTGCCAGCGCCGTCGAAATGAGGGCACTCAGAAGGGCCTGTATGAAGGTGAAGAGGAAGAGCGACCAGGTGTACGGGCTCTTCAGCGTCTCCAGAAATACATCCGTTCCTCCGCCGATCCTGAGTGATACCGAAAGAAGCGGAAAAACGAATATCATAACTGTCACCGCCAGAGCCGGCAGCGACAGCAGCAGGTAGAATCTGTTTTTCCGTTCCTTTTTCATATTAAGACTATTGTGCTATCAAAGAGGACCATGATGCAAGAAGAGAAGATGTGTCGAGAAGTCCGGAAGCGTAGAACTTTTCCGGAACCGGCGCATACTCATAGGCATCGGGAAGCTCCGTTGTCGAGAGCGCTGGGTACATCGAGTTCGTGACTGCGAGCGTTTCCTGCGCATCCGAGAGTATGTATGATACGAACTCCTCGGCCTCCGCTCTGTGCTTCGTCCCCTTGACAATACCGATTCCTTCGATGGTCGCCTCATGTCCCTCCTCGAAGATCAGGGCCTTGTAGCGTGTCGTGTTCTCGTTCATCACATGATAGACCGGGCTTGTCGTGTAGCTGATCACAATCGGTGCCTCACCCTCTGTAAAGAGTCCGTAGGCCGATGACCATCCCGAGGCGATTACGAGTGCATTCTCCTCCATCTTCCTCCACCATTCGATCCAGTCTTCTCCGAGTGCATTGTATGTCCAGAGAAGAAGCCCCAGTCCGACGCTGCTTGTTCTCGGGTCGATCAGAATGACCTTGCCCTTGTATTCATCCTTGGTGAGATCCCAGAGCGACGAAGGTTCTTCGAGTGTGCTTTCCGTATCGAAGACGAAGGCGAAGGTGCCCCAGTCGAAGGGGAGGAGTCTCTTTGTGCTGTCGAAGAGAAGCCTCTCGTCGATGTCCTCCAGTAACGGTGTGTCAAATGCTTCGAGTGCGGAATATACAGCTTCGGCCTTGTCGTCCGAAACTCCGAGGATGACATCGCATGGGGTGTTCTCACCCTCCATGAGAAGACGGTTGATCATCTCCGATGTCGTCCCGCATGATACGACGTTGACCTTTATTCCGGTCTTCTCCTCGAATGCGGGGATGACCGAGCTCTCGCTTCCCCATTCACCGCAGAAGGTGTCATAGGCATAGAGAGTAAGTGTTCTTACGTTTTCATCTGACTCCTCTTTCACAGGCTGGCTGAAAAGGGAGAGCACGCATAGCAGTGCAAGTGCGACAGAAATGAGCTTTTTCATTGAAAAGCCTCCTTGATTTGTTTTCTGTCTAACGGGAATTGATAAAGAAATAGGCTGTCGTTCCCTACGCCGGCATTGTCCGGATCAGGTTCGAGGGTATCTCTCAGGCATTACGCCACCCCTAGACAGGTAGAATTTACAGGAAGAGAGGTAAATCTTCAAGACAAAAACACGCTGAAGGTTTAAACTTTTCCCATGTTACCTCTCCTTACCCTTTCCCGGGCCTCCGAACTGGACAGTACACTCATCTCCGGATGTGCTCTCGACGAGCACTCCCTTGTGTCGAATGCGGCCCTCGGCGCATATGAAAGCTGCATCGACCTCTTCAAGGGAAAGAGGGTTCTCTTCGTGGCGGGGAAGGGCAACAATGGAAGTGACGCACTCGCTCTTGCATCCCTCGTGACAAAGGTTGCATCCTCCGTCTCCGTCTACTGTCATTTCCCCGGAGGCGGAGAGGAGAACATGAGGCGGCGCTCTGCGCTCGACCCCTCCCTCTTTCTCGATACCGTCACCGGTGCCGACGTCATCGTCGACGGCCTCTTCGGCGTGAAGTGCCGTCTTCCCCTCGATGAGAGGACAGAGGCTGTCATCGCGTCGATCAACTCGTCCGGAGCCGTTGTCATCGCTCTCGATGTTCCGTCCGCTTTCCGTGTGAAGGCCGACTATACTGTTACATTCATGTGCCCGAAGATGGAGATGTATCTTCCTCATAACAGGGCGGTATGCGGGAAGATAATCCTTTTCAATCCCGGATTTCCGGCGGGGAGAATAAAGGGGGACGGAAAGACGTTCCTCCTTACCGACGGCGATTACAATCCTCCGGCCATCCCCCTTGACGGCTACAAGAACACGAGGGGACACGTATGCATAGCGGGAGGGAGCGGGCGCTATCCCGGAGCGCCTGTCATATCGGGGCTCGCCGCATTCCACAGCGGGGCGGGAAAGGTGACCGTTCTCGGAAGTGAAACTGTGAGAAGGACAGTTCTTTCGTCATATCCGTCGCTGATGTGCGCCGATGAGAATGTGGATATGTCACGCTTCGACAGCTTCGTCGCAGGCCCCGGGTGGGACGAGGGATCGGAGAAGATTCTTGAGAGGATATCGCAAAGCGGAAAGAACTATGTTGTAGATGCCGATGCCATAAAGCTCCTTCCCTCTCTGAAGGCAGGAGGAAGGGCAGTCATAACGCCCCACATCGGGGAGTTCAGGAGGCTGATGTCTCTTCTCGGCTTCGATGACGATGATATTATAAAGAATGCAGTCAGGACGGCACTGGAGCTTGAATGCGTCGTCGTTCTCAAGGGCGTCACGACCGTCATCACGAACGGATCCTCGCTCTATGTGTCCGACGGGGCCAATCCCTCTCTCGGCGTTGCGGGCTCGGGCGATGTCCTTTCGGGCGTCATAGGGGCGTTCCTCGCCTCGGGACTGCCTCCGCTTGATGCAGCCATTAACGGAGTTCTCCTTCATCAGAGAAGCGGAAGAGCGGCGGCAGAAGAGTACGGTTTCTACTCTGCCGAAGACCTTATAAGAGAGATAGGGAGGAAGCGGTGATCCAGGGCTATTTTCTTTCGGTATTCTATCTCATCTTCTCGGCGATGATTTATTTCCAGGGTAAGTACAGGATAGAGCTATCGTTCATGCTGAGGTTCACCGATGAACTCGAGAAGGACAGGAAGAAGCTCTACGTCTTCTCGTCGCTGGGGCTTCTGACATTCCTCATTCTCATCTTCTTTCCACAGAGTCCGGGGCCCGTCATACTCGGGGACTTGATTCCCGCTCTTATCGTACTTTATAACACTATATATTTCTTCGTGATGATAAAGAGAAAGGAAAAGAGCGGACGGGGCGAGTATCTCGACACAAAGAGAGGAGAGAGGAAGATAATCCTCGGGTATATATCCCTCTCGGCCGCCGTCCTCCACTTCCTTCTTCCTTCCTTCGTCCTCATATAGTGTGGAGGTAAACGTGACAGAGAGAGATACGACAGCGGGAGTCCTTGTTGACGGGGAGGGGTTATACCTTGTTGCACAGAGAAAGGAGGGAGGTCCCCTCTCCAGAAAATGGGAGTTCATCGGAGGGAAGAACCGCTATGGAGAAACTCTTGCCGAAACCCTGAAGCGTGAATGGATGGAGGAGGTCGGACTTGAAGTTGAAGCCGGAGAGTTTCTTCTCAATACGGAGTTCATCAACAACGGCGTCCACTATACTCTCCACTGCTTCCGTGTCCGTCTTCTCTCCGCTCCCGATGCTATAAACCTCACGGTTCACGACGATGTGAGATGGGTGACGAAAGAAGAGCTGAAAAGGCTGGACTTCGGGCCTTCGGACTCTGTCATCAGGGCTTACATCCTACGGCAGAACGACGACCGGGAAGTCTAGCAGAACTCACAGAGACCTGAAAGGACATTGTCTGCAGAACTGTTTTTACATATTCAATTTCCGGAGGATTGAACTTCAGATATCCTTTCCGCGGCGGAGAAGTGACGGTCTTTTCTTTTTATATAACATAGTATATATTATTTTATATATCAGATGTTATAATGAGGCCGAAATGAAAACGCTTATAAGGGATATACGGAACTTTGCCGGACTCAGCCAGCAGGAGTTTGCCTGCAGACTGGGAGTGACTTTCGCCACAATCAACCGCTGGGAGAATGACAGGGCGAAACCTACAAGACTGGCACAGGAGATGCTCTATGAGTTCTGCAGGGAGATGAACGTCCCTGTATGTGACATGCTGCTGAGGAGGATAAGGGAGGAAGCAGAGAGAATTTCCGTTGACAGCGGCCGTGTTCTTCTCTATCACGGGTCAAAGTCCGGGATAGAAGGGCGTATTGCCCCTCTCAGCCGCTCTCAGTGTGATTTCGGCCGTGGATTCTACATGGGGACTGACCCGTTGCAGCCTCTGACGCTTATCAGCGGTTATGAGAAATCCAGATTCTACATTGTATCTCTGGCCACGGCGGGACTCGACAGTCTCGAAGTTCCCCCCGATCTGACGTGGGCGATGGTTGTTGCATATAATCGTGGAAAGATGGACGGTATCAGGGGAAGCAGACTCTTCGACAGATACCGTACGATGTGCAGAGGCAGGGATTTCATAATCGGCAGCATTGCCGACGACCGTATGTTCTATGTGCTTGAC
>CAVDOI010000001.1:0-54334 GCA_963610485.1 Lachnospiraceae bacterium | reverse complement strand
ACCTGTGACTGTGGGGTCTTTAGGCTTAGTTACTTTTTTAGGAGCCGCAAACCCTTGCCTTTCATAAAGTCTTTCAGTTGAGAAAGGATGATTCATGTCAAAATTAACAAAATAAACCGAATCATCCTTTTTTGCTTTCAGGTTATAATCCCGGGTTATCACCGTAGTAGAATCAAATCTGTTTTCGCCTTCATACCAGCCACCGAAGAAACTATCGGTATAAATAGGGTCATCGGGCATTTCAACTTTGTCACCGTCTATAACTTCTAATACAACTATGTCGGTGCCGTTATCATAATCAAATGTGACTTTGTATTTTGCGTTTTCCCATACTGCTTTGAGGATCAATACTGAATTGACAGGGTTCTCAAAGTCATATGCTTCTCCGTTGAGCTGCCATTCATTGAAAGAGTACCCTGTCTTTTCAGGGTCGGCAGGTTTTTCGACCTTATCACCTTCTTTCACGTCAACAACTACTATGTCGGAGCCGTTATCGGGATTGAATATGACCTTATATGTTTTTGCTTCCGGCTCGTTGTTCTTGTTGTCGCATGACACGACAAGCATGAGGGCGGAAAGAATGACTGCAGTCAAGAAGAGTATTCTTTTCATGTTTTTCTCCCTGTTTTCATCTTGATGGCCAGTATATCCTACCCGGTAAAGTGGTGTCAACGAATAGATTTTTTCTTTACTTAGTAATAAATTGGGCCATTGCAAACCTTCTACTTCGTGTCAGTCTTCCGGTGTTCCTTCCGATGAGCCGGATGTCTTTATCAAGAGGGGTTTTGCGTTTAAGATAATCGGGATGAAACGTTTTCTCGTAATGCTCACGGCCTTTATCATGCTTCTTCCGCTTTACTCCGGCGTCGTCCTCAGAGACGGTCTCTTCTCGAGTGAGGAGGAGCTTGCATCCTTCAAGAGGGAGGATGTAACGGAGAACGAGGAGGAGTTCTACGGGAGTATGAAGATCTATCTCCTCACGGGAGGAGAAGGCTCCGCGATATGGGAGAACTTCGGGCATTCGGCGTTCGTCATAGAGTGCGGGGGCAACTCTCCCGTCGCATTCGACTACGGAATCTTCACCTTCGACGAGACGTTCATTCCGAACTTCATTCTGGGAAAGCTATACTACCAGGTGTGGGAGACCTGGGCATTGTACCGCATCGCCGACCTCGAGAGCGCAGACAGGACGGTCTCGCTTCTCGAACTCGAGCTCGACAGCTCCCAGAAGAAGGCCCTCTACTCCTTCCTCGTGTACAACACCGAGGAGGAGAACAGGACATACCTCTACGATTACTTCAGCGACAACTGCGCAACCCGCCTCCGCGATATCTACTCATGGGCGACAGGGGGAGAATTCGAAAGCTGGCTGAAGAGTCAGAAAAGCGGTGAGACCATCCGCAGCGGTGTCGTAAGGCATCTCTCGCGCTCGACTTTCTTCTCGAGCTGGATCATCAACTATCTTCTCGGATCCTCTGTCGACAGGGAGACCACGAGGTGGGAGGACTGCTATCTTCCCTCGGCCCTTGAAAAGGCTGTAGAGGAATACCAGCAGACGGAGAGCACCGTACTATACGAAACTCAGAACAGAAAGGCTACTCCCGGGAAATGGCCCTTTGTCTTCTATTCCCTCCTCTTCGGCCTGGTGCTGCTCCTCATGTCGCTTGCCGCCTCTTACATGAAGCACCACGGCACATTTGATTTTCTTCTCGGCGTCGTCTTCACATTCTTCGGCCTCATGAGTCTTCTGTTGATTTTCTTCTCCTTCTTCACGATACATTACGTGACCCACGACAATCTCAATATCCTGATAATCACGCCGCTCTGCCTTGTGCAGGGGGTGATCCATTTCATGAGCATCGGAAAAAGAAGAAGGGAGAAAGCACTTTACAAGTGCGCCCTCGTCATGGACGGCGTTCTTGCGGCAGTCGTTATCGTAAGGCTCGTGTTCTCCGCATTCCTTATTCAAAACATATGGGCCCCCGCAGTGACGGCATTTCTCCTTTACACTGCAGAGGCCCTGCCCCTCTTCGTGAAGAAGAGATGATCAGAGCTTCACGACCTTTGTTCCCATATTCCCGTATACTGCGTCATAGAGGTTCTCCGGATCCGTTACGATACCGGTGTTGCCGCTTGATCTGACGAAATCTGTGAGAGCCTGGATCTTCGGAAGCATGGAGCCTGGTGCGAAGTGGCCCTCCTGCATGTACTTCTCGGCTTCCGCCACAGTCATCTCGTCGAGTGTCTTCTGATCGGGCTTACCGAAGTTGAGACATACCTTGGGTACCGCTGTCGATATTACGAACATGTCGGCATTGAGGTCCTTTGCAAGCATTGCAGCTGCAAGATCCTTGTCGATGACAGCCTCTCTGCCCGAGAGTGTGCCGTCTGCAGCCTTTACGACAGGAATACCGCCGCCGCCTGCCGCGATGACGATGATGCCGTTGTCGAGAAGACATCTGATAGTCTCGAGTTCTATGATAGACACCGGCTTTGGAGATGCAACGACCCTTCTCCAGCCTCTTCCCGCGTCCTCGACGACACTCCAGTTGTCCTTCTCCTTATGCTCGAGTGCAACCTCTTCGCTCATGAAGGAGCCGATAGGCTTCGTCGGCTTTCTGAATGACGGGTCGTCATCCCTGACTTCGACCTGTGTGACGACTGTCGCGATGTTCTTCTTCATGCCGTCAGCAGCCATCTGGTTGTCGAGAGCCATCTGGAGCTGGTAGCCGATTGCACCCTGTGTGTCGGCGACACAGCTGTCGAGCGGGACGCTGTGGAGCTCGGAGGATGCTATCTCCGCCCTGCGGAGGATGTAGCCGACCTGGGGGCCGTTGCCGTGTGCGATGACGACTCTGTTTCCGGCCTTGACAAGGCGTGCGATGTGCATTGCGGTCTTGTTCGCCGCATCATACTGTGACCTTACCGTCACGTTCCTGCTATCTTCAATTAATGAATTACCGCCGATTGCGATAACAATGAGTTTTCCGTCCATTTTCTTAACTTCCTTTATGGAGAGAATAACACACCTGCAACAAAATGCAACATTTTTCGGGGGCCTTTATGGTTATTTTGAGTTTTTTCCCCCGCCGGCCCGACGTTTGTCCCTTTTTATGTTATATTTGTCTGTGAACAGACTAAGGATAAAGAAAATGGAAGACAAGTTTTCAACAGATACAATAACTGAAATACCGGTGCTCCCTCTTATAAAGAGACCTCTCTTTCCAGAGACTCTCACGACGCTCATGATAGCACGCCAGAGCGATCTCAGGACCGTGAACTGGGCGCTCGAGCACGACGGCTATTTCCTCGCCGTACTGCAGGAGAATGAAGACGAGAAGTCCCTCAGGCAGGTCGGAACACTCGTGAAGATAACGAAATACATCAAGCTGCCCAACTCCTGCATCCACCTTTTCACCACTACGGTCAAGAGGGTGAAGGTGACACGCTACATATACGGAGACGTGCCGGTATTCGCCGACGGTGAAGTGCTGAAGGACAAACCTGTATCGGCAAAGATCATCCAGCCCTATACGAGGGTTCTCAAGGACCTCGTCTCGTCGCTTGGAAACACCAGCGTCTTCAATCTGACGACGGAGATCAACATCGCCAACTTCGACAACCCCGAAGCCGTATGCTGGTATTGCGCATCGGCACTTGCCTCCGCTCCGAAGGATTTCCTGCAGGAGATTCTCGAGGAGACCGACACGAGAAAGAGGATAACCACCCTCACCTCCTACATCGCAGGGGAGAAGGAGGTTCTCGAGAAGGAGGAACAGGTCAAGCAGGAGTACATCGAGCGCGTCAAGATGAGGAACAAGGAGGCCATCCTCAAGGAGCAGATCAAAGCCCTCAATGGAGAGCTTACTGCCCTCCGCGGCGGCGCTCCTCTGGACCCGAAGACAGCGAAGAAGGGCGATATCTTCGAACGCGCGGCGGCAAAGGAACTCCCGCCACAGTACAGGGATGCTGTCGACAAGGAGCTTGAGAAGCTCTCCTATCTCGATACGATGAACCCCGAGTACATGCTCACGAAGCTCTACATCGAGACCATACTCGACCTTCCCTTCTCGTTCACCGACGAAGCTCCCTCCTACTCCATCATCAAGGTCAAGGAGCAGCTCGAGAAGGACCACTACGGCATGAAGGAGGTCAAGGAGAGGATAGTCGAATTCCTCGCATCCCGTCTCAAGGCACAGAACAGCAAAGGTGCCGTAATCTGCCTCGCAGGCCCTCCGGGTGTCGGCAAGACAAGCGTCGGCTCTTCAATAGCGAAGGCCCTCGGACGCAAATTCTACCGCTTCTCCGTCGGAGGGATGAGGGACGAAGCCGAGATCAAGGGACACAGACGCACATATGTCGGCGCAATGCCGGGCAAGCTCATACAGGCTGTAAAGACCGTCGGCGTCACGGACCCCGTAATTCTCATCGACGAGATCGACAAGATGGGACAGAGCTACAACGGAGATCCTGCCAGCGCACTTCTCGAGGTTCTCGACCCCGAGCAGAACGTCAACTACAGGGATTTCTACCTCGACCTTCCCTACGACCTCTCGAAGGTTCTCTTCATCGTAACGGCCAACGACCTCTCGCGCATCCCGCGTCCTCTCTTCGACAGGATGGAGATCATAGAGATGAGCGGCTACACACCGATGGAGAAGCTCCATATAGGAAAGGAATACCTTGTGCCGGACCTTCTGAAGAAGAACGGACTGGGGAAGAAGGAGATAAAGTTCGACGACAGGGCCCTCTCCCTCATTGCCGAGGAATACGCAAGAGAGGCGGGAGTGAGACAGTTCAAGAACGAGATAGACAAGGTCATGAGAAAGGTCGCCCTCAAGATTCTCGAAACCCCGGAAGAGGAGAGAAAGACGGAGAGGATCACGACAAAGGACCTCAAAACATACCTCGGGCTTCCGCCCTTCCCCAGCGACAGAATCGTCGTCGCGGACACCGTCGGCATGGCCATGGGGCTTGCATGGACTGCATTCGGCGGCGATGTAATCCCCGTCGAGGCTGTGGCAATCCCGGAGAAGGGGGACCTCAAGGTCACCGGCCAGCTCGGGGACGTCATGAAGGAGTCTGTTTCGATAGCATGGTCGACTGTAAGGCACGAAGCATGGCTCAGGGGACTCGATATGAAGTTCTTCCAGAAGAACTCCGTTCACCTCCACTGCCCCGAGGGCGCTGTCCCGAAGGACGGCCCGAGTGCGGGAATAACACTCTTCTGTGCTCTCTGGAGCATGTACAGAGGCTTTCCAGTGAAGGAGAAGCTCGCCATGACGGGAGAGCTCACGCTCACGGGCAAGGTCGAGGCCATCGGAGGGCTCAAGGAGAAGATTCTCGGAGCAAGACGCAATTCCATCAGGGAGATCATCATCCCCTACGACAACATAAGGGACCTTGAAAAACTTGACGCGGAGGTGAAGGGAGAGGTTGTCTTCCACACAGCAAAGACCATACTCGATGTAATCGCAATCGCATTCCCCTCCGAGACGACAGAGAGGCTCAGCATAGAAGAGCTCGAAAAGCTCTCGGAGAAGAACAGCGAGAAGGAAGAAGAGGAGAAGGAAGCACAGCTTGCCCTCCAGGCGGAGGCGTTCTCAAAGGCGTTCAGGACATGGCAATAGAACTGCTCTCCCCTGCGGGGAACTACGAGAAGCTGGAGACGGCTTTCAACTTCGGCGCAGATGCCGCATACATGGGACTGACGAAGTTCTCCCTGAGGGCCAATGCGGATAACTTCCCCTCCGACGAACTCGAGAAGGTCCGGGAGATAAAGAAGAAAAGCGGAAAGAAGCTCTACTGCACGATGAACATCCTCTTCAGAGAGAGTCAGATCGAGGAGCTCGAGAGCATGAAGGACGAGATCGCCCTCTGGCCCTTCGATGCGTTCATCGTCAGCGACATAGGGACGGTTCCCTTCTTCCAGAAGTATTTTCCCGATAAGGAGCTCCATCTCTCGACACAGGCGAGCTGCCTCAATTCGGGCAGTGCCAGGATGTACAGGGACATGGGCTTCAAAAGGATAATTCTCGGACGGGAGGCATCCCTTGACGATATAAAGAGGATAAAGGACAGAGTTCCCGACATCGAGCTCGAGGCATTTGTACACGGTGCAATGTGCATGGCCTACTCGGGTCGGTGCATTCTCTCCGCAGCCCTTGCGGGACGCTCCGCAAACAGGGGCGACTGCGCACACACATGCCGCTGGAACTACCGCCTCCACTATGCAGTCGAAGAGGAGGAGAGAAGCGGCGTCTACTTCCCCGTCGAGGAGAGGGACGGCTATACGGCGCTGCTCTCGTCGAAAGACCTGTGCATGATCGACCACATAGACGATCTCAGGGCAGCGGGACTCGATTCGCTCAAGATCGAAGGCCGGATGAAGAGCATATACTACGTTGCCGTAGTCACACGCGCCTATCGCAAGGCTATCGACAACGATCCGGACCTCGAGAGCTACAAACGGGACATATTTGACGTCTCGCACCGCGAGTTCACGACGGGCTTCTTCTACTCCTCCGGCCCCTTCGAGACGAAGAAGGACGACGTTTCACGTCCGACGAGCTACGGATACGAGCGCAACTACACATTCCTCGGCTCCGTCGGAGAGGAGAAGGAAAAGGGTGTGTGGGAGATAAGGTGCCGCAATCATATCGCACGGGGGGACGAGCTCGAATTCATAGGGCCCGACGTTCCGCTTTTAAAGGAGAAAGAGTGCACTCTCCTCGACGAAAACGGCTTTCCCCTTTTACAGCTCGACCATATGAAGAAGGGTTATATAAAGACAACCCTCCCGTTGAAGGAAGGCTATATAATCCGTAAGCTCTCCGACATAAAATATATCTGAGGAACCGATCAACAATGAAGAAAACGACTGTCATCCTTATTCTCCTTCTGACTATGTCCTCTCTGCTCTTTTCATATACGGACAGCTATAAGAAATACAACGACAACCTCGAGTGGCAGGCCTTCATACGTGCCGTGAAATGCAACGACGGCGTCTCTGAAGTCGAAAGCCTCTACAAGAAATACCTCTCGGGAAATCTGACAGCCGAAGAGAGGGCGAGAGCGGAATACAACATGGTGCGTTACCTCGTCGACAACGACAGGAAGGACGAGGCGGAGAAACACCTTGCGCTCGACAAGGCCGCCGTCGAAGAGATGGAGGACAGAAGCGATGTTCATGCTCAGATAAGCCGCACCGACTACTCCTCGGCCTCGTACTACATCTCGAAGGATATGTTCAAGGGAATGGAGAACTCCTCCATGACCAAGGAGCTCTATGCGTCCCACAGCGACGAAATCTACGTAGTATTGATGAATGCATGGAGACTCATATACACGCCCCAGATAGCGGGAGGATCGAACAAGAACGCCATAAAGGAGCTTCTTCCCCTCCTGGAGGAGAGGGACAGCATGTCGGAGAACGACCTCTACTCCCTCTACGGGGCACTCGCGACAGCATATTACAACAGAAAGGACTATTCATCGGCGAAGGAATACCTCGCCCTTGCCCTGGACATCTACCACGGTGAACCGACCATTCTTGAACTGAAGGAGAAACTGAGTAAAAAGTGAAAATCTTTCTGACTGTCATAATGTACATGAGCGCCGTCTTCGGAGGCTGGCTCATGCTCTGCACCGCTCTCAACGCCATACGCTTTTACAGAATCAACAGGAGGGCGGCGAAGTACAATCTGAAAAACAATCCCCTTGTTTCTGTAATCATACCGGCGAGAAACGAGGAAAGGAACCTCGGCGTCCTGCTTCAGTCGATGCTCGATCAGGAGTACAGGAACATCGAGATCCTCGTAATCGACGACCGCTCCACGGACAGGACGTGGGAGATCATCGAGGAGTTCGAGAAGAAGGATCCGAGAGTCAGGGGCTACAAGACCGGAGAGAAGAGATACATGACGCACGGCAAGATGAACGCCCTTCTCAATCTCATTCCGCACGCAAAGGGCGAATACCTTCTGTGCACCGATGCCGACACGACGCACCGTTCGAAAAGCGTCCTTACTGCCCTCAGGATAATGGAAGCGGACAATCTCGACATACTCTCGGGCTTTCCCGCCGAGTATTCGAAGTCGTATTTTGCACGCACCATCACAGCGAGCATGGTCTTCTCAAACGTATGCATCCCCCACTTCATCTTCAATGCATTGAAGGTATCTTCATTCGCAATCGGAATCGGACAGTTCATCATGATGAGGAAGGATTCATACGACGAAGTGGGCGGCTATGAGGCTGTCGGCGACCAGATATGCGACGACATCGGAATAATCAAGGCCTTTCTGAAGAAAAGAAAGAAATACGAATTCACCACGCTCAGCGACAACGTCTGCTGCAGGATGTACGACACGGGCGGAGAGGCTTTCAGGGGAATAGAACGCTCTCTTGCCGGGGTGTTCGAGCCGACACTCTGGATGTTCTCGCTCCTCATCCTTGCAGTCATATTCCTCTCTCTCGTATCTTTTGCGCCCCTCCTGACGCCGCTCTACATGATATGGGGCGAATACACCCTGCTGAGTGTGACTCTTCTGGGATGGCTTGCAGCCAACATAAGCTGGTATTATGCATGCCGGCGCCTGAAGTTCCGCGTCTCGACAAGCCTCTCGGGCTCGCTCTCGATAACCCTCATATGTGTCATGTATCTGCACTGTGTATACACGAGGCTGAGGGGAAAGAAGTTCATATGGAAGGGAGAAGCGGTCTGAAGGCCGCTTTTTCCACTGTTCAAAGCCGCTTTTTTAGTGTTTTCCGAAGTTTTTTTCTTGCCATCGACGCTAGCTGTGGTAGTATTTAGAAAAACAACAAGGAGAACAGTGAATGGCGACTCATGATGAACTGAAAAAGGAAATCGACATCTATCTTTCTGAAAACGAGAAATTCGGGAAGTACGGCTACAAGACAAGTGCTACAAAGGCAAGGAATGCACTTTCCGCAATAATGAAGCTGAGTAAGACAAGAAGAGCCGAAATACTTGAAGAAGTAAAGGCAGAAAAAGAAGAATGAAACATAAGACCTCCCCGACGGGAGGTCTTATATATTGACGAGGTGCAATCACCTGAGGGACTCAAGCAGCGCGATGTGTTCGCTGCTCTTTCTTATCGTCTCCTCGAATTCAGCCTTCTTGTTCCTCTCCTTCTCCACAGCCTCCGGCTTTGCGTGAGAGAGGAAGTTCTCGTTCGAGAGCTTCTTTATACTTCCCTCGAGAGATGCTTCGGCCTTCGCCTTCTCTCCCGAAAGTCTCTTTATCTCGGCCTCGACGTCGATTGCGTCGCGGACGAATATGAATGCTTCGAAGCCCTGCCCGTGGACGGGGAACTGCTTCTCTACGTCTTCCTTTCCTTCGGTGTCGATTATGAAGCATCCCGAGCCGACGAATGCGGCAAGCGTGTTCTTCTCATCCTCGAGGAATGCTGTATAGCCTCTTCCCGTGTCCGGTCTGAGAACGACCTTGATCTTCTTCTCCGGTCCGATTCCGAGAGAGCTGCGTGAGGCTCTGATCACCCTGACGATCTCCCTGAGGTATTCCATTGCCTCATCGGCTGAGGCGTCCTCCCATTCCTCTTTCACAGTCGGGAATGAAGCGGATATGACATCGCCTTTGTGGTTCGGAAGCTTCTGGTAGATCTCCTCCGTCAGGAACGAGAGGAAGGGATGCATCATCCTCATCGATATCTCGAGGATGTCCATGATAATCGAGACCTGGATATTCTTCTCCTCATCTGTTCCGTGAAGGAGTCTCTGCTTGCTGGATTCGATGTACCAGTCGCAGAAATCATTCCAGAAGAATGAATATACTGCAGATGCGGCATCGTTGAAGTGATAGCCGTCCATTGCCCTGTCGATAGCCCTGATCGTCGAGGAAAGCGATGAGTAGATCCATCTGTCCATGACGGAGAGCCCGGCGCGGGTGACCGGGACGAGCTCCCTTCCCTCCAGATTCATGAGAAGGAATCTCGTTGCGTTCCATATCTTGTTGGCGAACCGCGAGCCGAGAGAGAAGGAGTTCATGTCTATCTTGACATCCTGTCCCTGCGCCGCAAGATAGCAGAGTGTGAACTTCGTTGCGTCAGCACCGTACTCCCTGATGACCTCCAGAGGATCTATTCCGTTACCGAGGCTCTTACTCATCTTTCTACCCTGAGTATCTCTCACAAGACCCGTGATGACAATGTCACGGAAGGGTGCGACACCCAGGAACTCCTCGCTTGCCATGATCATGCGGCTGATCCAGAAGAAGATGATGTCGTATGCCGAGACAAGGGTGTTCGTCGGGAAGAAGCGCCTGAAATCCTCCGTCTTCTCGGGCCAGCCGAGTGTGCTGAACGGCCAGAGCCACGAGGAGAACCAGGTATCGAGGACATCGCTGTCCTGTACGAGATTATGAGAGCGGCACTTCGGACACTCCACAGCATCCGTACGTGATACTATCATCTCACCGCAGTCTCTGCAGTACCATACGGGAATTCTGTGACCCCACCAAAGCTGACGCGAGATGCACCAGTCCTTGATGGTCTCCATCCAGTGGAGGTATGTGTTCTCCCATCTCTTCGGATAGAAGTTGATGTCGCCCTTCCTCCATGCCTCTATGGCCTTGTCGGCCATGGTCCGCATTCTGACGAACCACTGCTCCGAAAGGTACGGTTCGACGACTGTGTGACAGCGGTAGCAGTGTCCGACATCGTGGTTGTACGGTGTCTCCTTTATAAGGTAGCCCTGCTCCCTCAGGTCTTCTGCGACGAGCCATCTCGCCTCCGCAGCAGGAAGGCCGCGGTATTTTTCCGGACAGTTGTCGTTGAGTGTGCCGTCGCCGTTCAGGATATTCAGCGGCTCGAGATTGTGTCTCTTTCCGCATTCCCAGTCGTTGGGGTCGTGTGCCGGTGTTATCTTGACCATACCGGTTCCGAAGTCCTTCTCGACGAAGCTGTCGGCGATGATCGGGATGTCGCGGTCGGTAAGAGGAAGATGAACTGTCTTCCCGACGACCGATGTATAGCGTTCGTCTGTCGGATTGACGGCTACCGCCATATCACCGAACATGGTTTCGGGACGTGTGGTTGCAACAGTGATCCATCCCGAACCGTCAGAGTACGGGTATCTGACGTCGTAGAGCTTTCCCGGGACGTTCTCGTATTCGACTTCGTCGTCCGCGAGTGCCGTTCCGCACTTCGGACAGTAGTTGACGAGGTAGTTGCCCTTGTATATGAGACCTCTCTCGTA
Source organism: Lachnospiraceae bacterium (assembly GCA_963610485.1). Classification (GTDB taxonomy): domain Bacteria; phylum Spirochaetota; class Spirochaetia; order Sphaerochaetales; family Sphaerochaetaceae; genus Ornithospirochaeta. Next base: position 43,096 of record CAVDOI010000001.1, on the reverse strand, counting down.
TAGCGTGACGAAAGCCTCGCGGACAGCCCTGCTGAGTCCCTCGTCCATTGTGAATCTTTCATGATCCCAGTCACAGGAACACCCCAGCTTCTCGAGCTGGCTCTTTATGATATCGTGGTGCTTCTCCTTGACAAGCCATGTGCGTTCGAGGAACTTCTCGCGCCCGAGGTCCTGGCGTCTCAGACCTTCCTTCGCCAGCTGGCGTTCCACGACGTTCTGCGTCGCGATTCCCGCATGGTCTGTTCCCGGCACCCACAGTGTCGGCAGTCCCTTCATCCTCTTGTATCTGACGATGATGTCCTGGAGATTGTTGTTGAGGGCGTGTCCCATATGAAGGACACCTGTGACGTTCGGAGGCGGCATGACGACGGAGAAATGTCCCTCTCCGTCCTTCGGGCCGAATTCGCCCTTCTCTTTCCATTCGTTGTAGATACGATCTTCGAAATCCTTCGGGTTGTAAGCCTTGCTGAGTTCTACGGCTTTCATCTGGTTATCTTTCCTCCGTTTCGAAGGAAAGTTTATCAGAAAGAAGTGTAAGGAACAATTACCGCGGCGGGACGCGGAAAAAAATAAGTGCAGGTCTCCCTGCACTGTCTTACTCTCCGCTCACCTCAAGGGGCTGGAGACCCTTTATGGAAATATCGACGTTGTAGCCCTTGCTGTCAAGGTACTGCAGTATCTCCTCGAGCGAGTAGTTGTCGAGGCTGTCGCTGTTCGAGACGTATCTGACGTTCTCGGCACCTGCATTCACATTGAAGGACGGCAGGATGTCGCTTGTCTGTCCGGCATTGGAGCCGAAGAGAACGAAGCCTCCTACAAAGATGAATGTCGCTGCGGCGGCAGTTGCTATCATCGCGGGTACGCTCATCTGTATCCTGCGGCGGAATATGCTGATCCTGTTCTTCTCCCTGAAGAACTTGTTATCAAGCTTCTCGAATACAGCTTCCTTGTTTCTGTCGAGTTCCTCTTCGGAGAACGAATCATCCCGGATTCTTCTGTCCAGTCCCTCCATCGAATGGAGAAGATTGCGGCATGTTGCACAGTGCAGCAGATGTTCCTCCACCTGAGTCCTGTAGGGCTCGGCAAGCTCTCCGTCCATATATGCCGACAGCATCTGCAGATCAATACACATCTCTTTCCTCCGAAGTCAGAAGGCTCTCGAGCTTCCGTCTGGCTCTGTGCACCCTGACCTTTACATTAGTTTCAGAAATACCGAGCACCTTTCCGATAGCCTTGTAGTCGAGCCCCGAATACTCCTTGAGCTGTATTACCAGCCTCAGGTTGTCCGGGAGCGCCTCCACGGCGGCCCTGACCCTCTTTCTCTCCTCCTCTTCTATGACCGCTTTGGCAGAGTCGGCATAGTTCGCCGTCTCGCTTCCGGGCATCTTCTTCACCTTCTCGACAAGCTGCAGTTCGCGCTTGTTGTGCTTCAGGTGGTTGAGGGCGAGATTCTTAGTCACTCTCAGAAGCCAGTACTTCGCATCGTCCATGCTCGGGAAGCTCATGTTCTTTATGAAGAAACGTTCGAAGGCTTCCTGGACTATGTCCTCTGCGATCTCCTGGTTGTACACGATGTGTATGCTCACCTGCATCAGCAGAGTATAGTTCTCATCGTATACTTTCCTGAAATCGTCCCTGTTGGTACTTTTTATTTCCATCTTACTAACAATTTTTCCTATACAAAGGTTACACCGTTTTTTCGAGAACCGCTCCGCTCGGAGTATCTTTTACAATGTAGCCGAGAGAAAGCAGCTCGTTTCTGATCTCGTCGGCCCTCGCCCAGTCCTTTCTCTTCTTGGCTTCGGCACGCTCCTCGAGGAGCTTCCACTCCTTCTCGGTACCGACCCTCTCCGAGCTCTTCGCCTCGACTTTATCGAGTTCGAGTCCGAGTATCTTATCATAGTTGTAGAGAAGTGCAAGCTTTTCGCCGTCACTTACACCGTTGTCCTTGAGCATCGTCCACATGACCGCCAGAGCCTCGGGGGATCTGAGATCGTTGTTCATGGCATCGCCGAAAGCATCTCTCCAGCTCACGGCCTTATCAGAAAGAGCCCCGGCCGGAGCGCTGTTCTTCTTGAGGTTCGCGACTGTCGAAACGAGCTTCTCCCTTGCGCTCTTTGCATGGTCCAGAGCCTCCCAGCTGAACTTGAGCTGGGTGCGGTAGTGACCCGAAAGGCAGAAATAGCGGTAATCCAGGGTGTTGTAACCGTGCTCCACGACGACCGGGAGCGTAAGGAACTCTCCCGAGGACTTGCTCATCTTCCCCTTGTCGTTGAGGAGGAACTCCCCGTGGCACCAGTAGTTGACCCACTTTTTGCCGGTAGCAGCCTCGCTCTGTGCTATTTCATTTGTATGATGGACGGGAATTGCGTCGATACCGCCGCAGTGTATGTCGAAGTGAGGTCCCAGGTACTTCATGCTCATCGCCGAACACTCGATGTGCCATCCGGGATATCCTCTTCCCCAGGGGCTGTCCCACATCATCGCCTGTTCACCGAACTTGGAGTTCGTGAACCAGAGGACGAAATCCTTGGGGTTGCGCTTGTTGCCGTCGACTTCGATGCGGGCGCCGCTCATCTTCTCGTCCTGGCTCTGTCCTGCAAGCTTTCCGTAGTCGCTGATCGTATCGATCGAGAAGTAGACGTTGCCGCCTGATGTATATGTGTGTCCCTTCTCCTCGAGAATCTTGATAAGTGCAATCATGTCGTCTATATGGTCGGTTGCCCTGCATACGATATCGGGCCTGATTATATTGAGAGCCTTCTCGTCATTGAAGAATGCATCAGTGTAGAATCCGGCTATCTCCCACACGCTCCTTCCCGTCTCGCGGCTTCTCTTTCCGAGCTTGTCCTCACCCTCGTCACCGTCGCCGGTGAGATGTCCGACATCGGTTATGTTCATGACATGCGTCACATCGTATCCGTCATAGAGGAACGTCCTCTTGAGTATATCTTCAAAAATGAATGTTCTCAGATTCCCGATATGTGCGTAGTTGTATACAGTAGGTCCGCAGCAGTACATCGACACCCTGTTTTCCTTTATAGGTACGAATTCCTCGACTCTGCGGCTCATGGTGTTATAGAGCTTCATATATATCTTCCTCCACACATTAAGTTATCGTTTATTATAAGGATTTCATCCTTCTTGATAAAGATAAGAACGGAAAGGAGGAAAGACTAGAGTGTGTAAGTATAAATCCAGCTTGATACACCTGACGAGGAGAGCGAGAAACTGAAGACTCCCCTTCCGCTTTCAATGGTCTTCGTGATCTTCACACCCGCCTTTCCGTCATTCCAAGTAATATCTGCGCCGCCCTCTTCAATCGAGGCGGAGAAGGTTCTTTTTTCTGTATCAAATCCTATCGTAACACCCCGCCACCCGGACTCTATCCTCTCCTCCCTCTTCGTGCGTCCGTCTCTGAAGCTCTTCGTCACGGAATCGGAGAAGAAGAAATCCCCCCTTCCGATACGGGCTTTTATCCTGTATTCATAGTCTCTGTATTCCCCGGTGTAGACGGGAGTGCGCTCATACCTCAGTTCATGTGTGACAGAGAATGATGATGACGATATAGACGCAGCTATCAGACTCTTCCATCCGTCGGCCTTTGAGCTGAAAGCCTGCACTTCTCCGCATCCGTATGTTATGGAGACTGACGGCAGCTTCAGCGACACTTTTAAAAGCGTCGAGAAAGAGCGACCTCCCGCGAGAGAAGAAATCATCCTTCCCGCAAGCCAGGCCCCGTCATATGACCCGAAAAGCCAGAGAGATCTGCGCTCTGTCCGTAGAACTGTGTTCTTCTGATAATCAGTATCTTCTCCGGGAGAAGCATACAGAGCTCCCGCCTTCCAGTTTCGACCCTCATAGATCACGCCTCCGCCGTCCCTCTCACCGAAGATAGAGAAGAGTGTTAATCCTTCATAATAGATTGCAGCTCCGGCCGTTCTGCCCTGCGGAGAGTAAGATGAGAACGATGGAGAAAGGGAGCCGGAGGAGAAGGGATGATCCAGAGAGTAGATAATCCCTCCTTCCTCCACGGCACCGAACGCGAATAAAGGGGTTTTAATGACGGTTCCGTCCCGTGAGACAGAACAGGAGTATCCACCGTCCCTCAGGTCCACCGTACCGTCAGAATGGATAGAATACGATAAGGAGGAGGCCGGTGTGACCGCGAGGACGAACATGACAAGTGTCAGAAAAAATACCTTCATACACCTTTATAAGCACGACATCTGCCCCTTTTTGTCAAAAAAATCGTCAAAGTTCTACAGAATTCATTTTTCTGTCGGATTTTCATATCTTAGTCAGCCTTCCTGACTTTTCCTCCGGTTTCCGTTTCATTTTTTTGGCTTCCGGATGTGGAGATTTTTCCCTTAAGGGATTATCATCGATTGAGATACCAATACCAAGGAGATATATAATGGTTATTCTTACCCTGAACTGCGGCAGTTCGTCTGCCAAATACCAGGTATATGACTGGGACAACAAGGATGTCCTGACAGTGGGTGTTGTCGAAAGAATCGGACAGGAGGTTTCGACAATCGAACAGAAGTCCAGAGGAAAAGAGGATTATGAAGCGGAATTCTCCTCCCCGACTCATGCCGAGGCAATCGACTACATTCTGAAGATGCTGCAGGATCCCGAGTACGGATGCATCAAGGACCTGAGCGAAATCGGAGCTGTCGGACACAGAGTTCTCCACGGCGGAGAGATGTTCAAGAAGTCGACGCTTGTAAATGACGAAGTCATCGAGAAGCTCAAGACTCTCATTCCGCTCGGACCGCTCCATATGCCGGGCAACATCATGGGTATCGAATGTGCACGCCGTCTCATGCCCGATGTTCCGCAGGCAATCGTCCTCGACACCGCATGGCACCAGACTATGCCGAGCGAGGCATATATGTATGCAGTACCTTATGAGTGGTATGAGAAGTACAACGTACGACGTTACGGCTTCCACGGCACAAGCCATCTCTACTGTGCAAAGCGTGCCGCCGTCCTCCTCGGAAAGGAGAACAAGGACACCAACGTCATCATTCTCCACGTCGGCAACGGAGCTTCCGCATGTGCCGTCAAGAACGGAGTATGTATCGACACATCGATGGGTCTTACACCGCTTGAGGGTCTTGTTATGGGAACACGCTCGGGAGACATCGACCCGGCAGTCATCCCCTACATCTGCAACAACGCAGGATACACAGTCCAGGAGATGGACACAATCCTCAACAAGAAGTCCGGCCTCGTGGGACTCTGCGGTAAATCCGACAGACGTGACGTTTCACAGATGGCGGAGAAAGGCGACAAGAGAGCACAGCTCTGCGTCGACATGGAATGCAGAAGACTCAAGAAGTATATCGGTTCCTATGCAGCTCTCCTCGGAAGAGTCGATGCAGTCGTTTTCACGGCGGGCGTCGGTGAAATGGGCGAGAACGTCAGACTCGGCGCAACGGAAGGCCTCGAGCTTCTCGGAATCAAGATCGACCCGAAGAAGAACGACCTCTCGCACTGCAGGAATGCAGAGACATGCATCAGTACAGATGACTCTCCTGTCAAGGTTTTCGTCATCCCGACAGATGAAGAGCTCGTAATCACCGAAGATGCATATGCACTCATGAAGGGAACATATGATGTTCACACCAACTTCCACTACTCCTTCGAGGATCCGGACTACGTCAACAAGGCCAGAGAAAGAGGCCTCGTGAACAACCTCAAGAAGAAACCGGAGATTGCCTCCATCATCGCATATCCTCCGAAGAAGTCGAAATAAAAGAATGAGGGTGTCTCAACGGCACCCTCTTTTTATTGCTCAAGATAATAATAAAATATGATACTTATATTCCTATATGGGAATCTAAAAATCAAGAATTAAACAAAGAAACACAGTTCCTGTCCTTATATTATATATGGAACAGGAACAATTCGAAGAAATCGTAAGAGAGAGGCTCGGCATCAGCTATCTCCGTCCTTATCAGATGCTGATAATCCGTCATATCCTCGACAACGAGGCATCAGGCCGCAGGACAAGGCTCGTCGCGTCTCTTCCGACGGGAAGCGGGAAGACACTGTGCTTCACGGCACCCATGCTCTTCATGAAGGGCATGACTGTATGCATATATCCGCTTCTGGCGCTGATCAGCGACCAGCAGAAGCGCTTTGCGGCATCCGGCTTCAATCCGGTCACACTTAAAGGCGGTATGACAAGGGAGGAGAGAAAGGAGGCTTTCGGAGCGTTGAGAGAGGGAAAAAGCCGGTTGATTGTAACGAACGTCGAGATGCTTCTATCCCTGATGAAAACGGGAGAGCTCGACAGCATCAAAAATCTGATCGAGACAGTCGTCATCGACGAAGTTCATACGATACTTGAGTGGGGTGAGAGTTTCCGCCCCGCCCTCCTAGAGATAAAGACGGTGCTCGAATTTCTCCAACCTAAAAACATCTTCGCCTTCAGTGCGACCATCAACAGGGAGACCGGACGTAAAATCATATCGATGATATTCAACGACGAAAAGCCGTACATCGTCCACGGCTCGGCAGACAGGGAAAACATCTACTACCATGCAGTTAAGACGCTCAGCATAGAACACGATGTGCTTAATATTCTTTCCGACAAGGAGATGCTCCCCGCAGTAATCTTCTGTCCATCCCGTGAAAAAACGGAAAAATGGGCGGACAAGCTGAAGATAAAAGGCTTCGAGAGCCGTTTCTATCATGCCCTCGTGGATAAGGATGAGAAAAAGAGAATCGAGAGCTGGTTCATGACGAGCCGCTGTGGCGTACTGGCCTCTACAATCGCCTTCGGAATGGGGGTTTCAAAAGACGACATAAGAGCTGTCATACACACCTTCGTTCCTCCCGATGCCTCTTCTTTCCTGCAGGAGTCCGGAAGAGCCGGAAGGGACGGCAGGGAGGCTCACTCCTTCATTCTCTACTCAGACAGAGACAGATCTTCTCTGACCCCCGTTTTCTCCGGAAAGGAATGCATAAGACGACTTCTCCTCGAAAAGATGAACGAAGAAGTGGAGAACAGAGAATGTCTGGGATGCAGCAAATGCACAGAAGACAAGTACAACAGAGCCGGAGAAAGGGAGATTCTCGGCTTCATCAGGTACTGGGGTATAATGAGCGAGAAGATGATGGTGAGGGCGCTCACACGACGCACAGTCTTCTCTCGTTCCTTTTCCCTCTGCACGTGGAGCGAAGATGACTTAAGAGGCGCACTCGAGATATTGCTCAGGGAGGGCAGAATAAGGAGACTCGGGCCGTTCATCATCCGTGCACATCATGTTTAATTCATTGCGGTTAGAGGAAAATATCATAATACATACTGCCCGGTCAGGAACAAGAAAAGATACAATGCAGAAGCAATATTATCATCATGTTTTCTATCCGGGATGCCCTCTACAACCATTTCTGAAAAGATTTCTTCTATAAATCCGTCATACAACCGGACGGAACGACACCTCTCTGCAGGCTCAATCATTTCACCGAACTTTTTCAAACTCCCGTGATTTTCCGCTTTCATTTCCCTCTCTATGGAAATAGAATTATCACATGTACGAAGAACTGCACAGAATATATCCCTCGCTCTACGGCTCGGTCTACGACGAGGAGGCAATGGACAGACGTTTCTCAGCTCTCGTTAAAAAGCACGAAGAGCTTTTCAACAGAAAGAACCCGATGATCTTCTCCGCCGCAGGCCGCACGGAGATTGCGGGAAACCACACAGACCACAATCTCGGACTCGTCATCGGGGCATCGATCAATCTCGATACGATAGCAGCAGTATCGAAAAGAGATGACAGGGATGTGGTTCTCCACTCCGAGGGCTTCCCCGCATGCACGATTTCCCTCGAAGATCTTTCAGTACACGAAGACGAAAAGAATACAACGTCCTCGATTCTCAGAGGAATCGCGAAGGCGTTCAGAGACCGTGGAACGCAGCTCGGCGGATGGGAAGCCAATCTCATGACAGACGTCGCAGTGGGCTCGGGACTTTCCTCATCGGCATCGGTGGAGGTACTCGTTGCTGAGATCTTCAACACCCTATACAACAACGGAGAGCTCGGGCCTCTCGAGCTTGCCCGGATCGGACAGTATGCCGAGAACGTCTACTTCGGTAAACCCTCCGGACTTCTTGATCAGATATGCTGTGCAACCGGCGGCATTGTCGGAATAGATTTCAAGGACAGGGACAATCCGGTGGTCACCCCCCTCGATCTGGACCTGTCGGAGTTCGGGCTCACGATGGTCATCACAAATACGCACGGCTGCCATGCCGATCTTACTGACGAATACGCCTCGGTTCCTCCGGAGATGAGACAGGTTGCATCCCTGTTCGGCAGGGAGAATCTGAGAGATGTCGATTTCGCCGAATTCATGTCATCCCTCGGAGATCTGAGAAAGAAGCTCGGAAACGACCGTGCACTTCTCAGAGCCTATCACTTCTTCACAGAGAACGAGAGAGTGAGATTCATGCTCGAAGAGATAAAAAACTGCGACATCGACACCTTCCTCTACAATGTAAGTGAAAGCGGCACATCTTCCTTCTGCTTCCTCCAGAATGTCTATCCGGCATCTGCACCGCGGGAGCAGGGGCTCTCGCTTGCAATAGCGCTCAGCCAGCACATCCTCGAGGGAGAGGGTGCCGTCCGGATCCACGGAGGCGGTTTTGCAGGGACGATCCAGGCCTATGTTCCCGACCACCTTCTTTCGAGGTACATAAAGGAGATGGAAGCTCTCTTCGGAGAAGGCTCCTGTACTAAAATCGCTTTCAGAAAGATGGATGCATCCAGGATAATCTGATTCCCTCCGGCTTCACTATTATCTTATAAGGCGATAGAATCTCCGGGATATGAAGAAGAGAGAAAGTTTGGAAAATGCAATGACGGAAGGCGTCATCTGGCAACAGATTCTGTTGTTCTTCTTTCCGATCATGTTCGGAACACTCTTCACCACCCTCTACAACACGGTGGATGCAGTCATCGTAGGTCAGCTTCTGGGTAAGGAAGCCCTCGCAGCCGTAAGCGGAGGAACAAGCACGATGACGAACCTTATCATAGGCTTCTTCACCGGAGTGGCATCGGGAGCCGCCGTCATAGTGTCGCAGTTCTACGGTGCAGGAAATGAAGAGAGGGTCTCGAAGAGCATCCACACCGCAATCGGGCTCTCGATCTTCTTCGGCGCGGCAATCACGGTTTTCGGATACATGCTGACAGTTCCCCTTCTTGTCCTCATAGAAACGCCGGAGGATGTGCTTCCCCTTGCAACGGATTACCTCCATGTATATTTTGCAGGGGCGCTTCCCCTCATCCTCTACAACATGGCATCGGGCATATACCGCTCGTTCGGAGACTCGAGGGATCCTCTTATATTCCTTATCATCGGAGCTGTCGCGAACATCTTCCTCGATATCGTATTCATATCTGTATTCAAAAGAGGAGTAAGGGGCGCCGCGGAGGCCACCGTCATCAGCGAAATACTGTCGGCACTCATCACCCTTGTCTGTCTCTGCCGCAGAAAGGACTGCTGCCGCTACTTCATCTCCCGCTCCTTCGACATCGACCCCGTAATACTCAAGAAGATGCTCCAGCTGGGACTTCCCGGCGGCGTACAGTCCATCATGTACAACATATCGAACATGATCATTCAGACGAACGTCAACCGCTTCGGAACGGACACTGCAGCGGCATGGGCGTCCTACAACAAGCTCGATTCAATCTTCTGGATGATAGTCAACGCTTTCGGAATCGCCGCAACGACATTCGTCGGACAGAACTACGGTGCGGGCAGACTCGACAGGGCGAAGAAAGGCGTCAGGGACAGCCTTCTCATGTCGGGTCTGACTGCCGTCTTCATGACGGGGCTCTATCTTCTTCTCGGACAGTACGCATTCCGGCTCTTCACCTCGGACGAAGAGGTAATCAATACCGGCATGAGGATTCTGAGGACGATCGCCCCCGTATTCATACTCTATATCCCGATAGAAATATTCTCCGGAGCCCTCAGAGGCGTCGGAAAGACCCTCATTCCGACTCTCTTCACAGTCTTCGGAATATGCGGCCTCAGGATAATATGGCTCAGTATTCCATGGTGTACGGCTACAATAGAAAGAGTAATGTACTCCTACGCCATCTCATGGGGCCTCGTTTCATTACTCTTTCTCATCTATTACAGAAAGACAGACGTCTACAGGGAGAAACCTCAGAAGAGACTGTGATAGTCAGTCCCGATGCTCTTTGACCGGCTCTCCTTTCTCGTTATCTCGTAGAGGTTCTTCGGAATCGGGACGGTTATTCCGAGAAGAGGCTCGACTACTGTGTCGAACTTCGCAGGGTGCGCTGTAGATACCACTATCGAGGGAACATCCTTATAGTGGTCTCTTCTCACCCTCTCGCCGCATGCCGTATGAGGACAGATTACATAGCTCTCCTCGTCATAGACCTCACGGATTGTATCTCTGATGGAGTCATCGCTTACAGAGTATGCCGTGACATTATCCCTGAAGAGGGAGAATGACGGATAGAGATCGAAGAGCCTCTCCATATTCGAAGGAGATCCGACATCCATTGCATTTGCAATTGTCTTTATGCTGTCACGTGGTCTGTATTCCCCGCTCTCGAGATAGTCGGGAATCGTTCTGTTTGCATTGCATGCAAGTACGATTCTCTCTATCGGGTATCCCGATTCCTTTGCCCAGTATGCTCCCGTCACGTTACCGACGTTGCCCGAGGGGACTATGAAAACAGGCTTTACGCCGTACTTCAGCGTGAAGAGCGTCGATGCATATGCATAGTAGGCCATCTGGGGAAGAAGGCGCCCGATGTTGATTGAATTGGATGAACTGAGGAAAGGAGAATACTCCGGGTCCATAAAGGCCTCCTTGACCATCCTCTGGCAGTCGTCGAAGTTGCCGTCGACCTCATAAGACTCGATGTTCCCGCCCCATGTTGTGAGCTGTGCCCTCTGCCTCTCGGCAACCCTTCCCTTGGGGAAAAGCACCTTCGCACTGAGGTTCTGCCTACTGTAGAATGCAGCGGCCACGGCTCCACCTGTATCTCCGCTTGTTGCGACAAGGATCGTCTTCTTCTCGCCTTTTTTCACAAGAAGCCGTTCCATACAGCATGCAAGGAATCTCGCACCGAAGTCCTTGAAGGCACTTGTCGGGCCGTATATGAGCTCCATATAGAGATACTTCTCCTTCGATTCGTGGAAAGGAAGGGGGAAGGAGAATGCATCGAGGCATATCTCTTCGAGGTCATCCTCGAGTTCGTCGCCTTCGAAGAACGGCTTTATGGCGAGGTACATCGCCTCAGCCAGCCCCTTCTCGAGAGTGAAATCCTCTCCGACATGCGGAAGCTCTGTCGGAACATAGAGCCCTCCATCCGGAGCAAGCCCCTTCAGAACAGCCTCCGACGCCGTTACAGCCTGACCGTTTTTATCTCTTGTCGAAACATACTTTATCATGCATTCCTCCTTATCATATCTTCGAACCCAGGTATGCACTGAGTCTAAGGATGTCTGCAAATATTCCTGCTGCCGTCACCTCCGGCCCCGCACCCGGTCCCTGAACGACCAGCGGCTGCTCATGGTAGCGCGCTGTAGTGAACTGTATTACGTTATCTGTTCCCTTCGACTGGCTGAACGGGTGAGAGAGAGGGAACTTTCTGAGGCCCACGGAGCACTTTCCGTCATCCACAGTACCTACATAGCGGAGTCTCATCCCCTCCTTCTCCGCCTCTTTGTAGAGGGTGTAGATTTTCTCGTCCATCTCGACTATACGACTCAGGAACTCCTCTCTCGGAACATTCTTCAGTTCTTCCGGAACAAGTGACTCGACGGGGAATGACGATACCTCGCTCCTGTAGCCGAGCTCGCGCGCAAGAATAACCGTCTTTCTTGCGACGTCCATACCCGAAAGGTCGTCCCTGGGGTCGGGCTCCGTGAATCCCAGCTCCTTTGCCTTGAGGACCAGGGACGAGAACGGCACTGTTGTGTCGTATGTCGAGAAGAGCCACGAAAGCGTTCCCGAAACCATTCCCTCCACCTTCTCTATCCTGTCACCCGTCTCCCGGAGGTCCTTGAGCGTGACGATAATCGGAAGCCCCGCCCCTACTGTAGTCTCGTAGAGGAATTTACGCCCCGTCCTCATGGAAGCGGCGAAAATTGCTTCATAGTTTTCATACGGACCCGAGGGCGCCTTCTTGTTCGGAGTTATGACATGGAAGCCCTCTTCGATGAAGGAGCGGTACTGCATTGCCCGCTCTTCGCTTGAAGTGGCATCCACAAGCACCCAGTGGGGATAGTACTGCGCTTTTATGTGTGAAAGGAACACTTCCTCGTTATAAGGAATGGAGTACTCCGGGAACTTCTCCCTCCACGTGGAGAGATCTATTCCCTCTTCGGAGAGCATCATGCGGGTGCTTGTCGCAATGCCCCTGACACGTATGTCGAGATCGAACTCCCTCTTGAGTCTCTCCCTCTCGCGCCCTATCTGATCGAGAAGCGTTCCCCCTATGTTTCCCGGTCCGAAGAGCCCCAGGGAGAGCGTCTGCTCGGACATGAAGAATACTGTATGAAGTGCACGTTCGGCCTTGACTGCGTCGACGGAGGTGATTACCGCGCTGATGTTGCGCTCGCTCGAGCCCTGTGCGATTGCACGGATGTTGACGCCGGCTCTTGCGAGGGACGAGAAGAACTTTCCTGCAACACCCACGTGTCCAGGCATACCCTCGCCGACAACGGCAAGAATCGAAAGTCCGCTCTCACAGTCGACAGATGTAATCTGATGAGTCTCAATCTCCTTCTCGAATTCATTTGTGATTGTTTCGACGGCCTTCCTGCTCTCTGTATGAGGGACGGCGAAACATATCGAATATTCGCTCGACGCCTGTGATATGAAGATTACGCTTATCCCTTCGTCCTTGAGTGCCGTAAAGAGCCTCGAGGAGACTCCCGGGACGCCTGACATACCCGATCCCTCTACATTGATGAGAGAGATGTTCTTCACGACGGAGAAAGCCTTGACGCCTCTCTTGTCCTCCACAGCCTCCCTTGTCACAGTCGTTCCCCTCTCCTCTATGTCGCCCCACCATCTGAGGGTGAGTGTGAGCCCCGCCTCCTGGGCGGGAATGAAGGAATGGGGATGGACGACAGGAGCGCCGAAGAAACTGAGCTCGGTCGCCTCCGCATATGAAAGATTCCTGATTATGTGGGCATTGGGAACATCCCTGCGGCTTGCGGAGTACAGCAGCGATTTCTGGTTCCAGTATGTCAGCGGACATGAGAGTGCGCAGGCAATCAGCGCCGCACTGTATTCTCCCCATCCTTCCTCTTCACGCTCGCGGCCGGATGCATCCCTGTCGTCGTCGCAGTATGTAAGTCTGCCCGCAACGATCACGGCCTTATATCCCTTGATGACAGAGGGGTTGTCGAGAATGTCCTTCTCGCTGAAGATGGCCGCCTTTATCCCCTCCTCATCAAGACGACAGAGGAGGATGAGTGCAAGAAATGACGATGAGAGATTCTCAAGATAGTCACTCGAGCCTCCGTCGGCAATTCTGAGTATCGAGACGGCACGGAGTATATCGCCGACCTCTGAGAACGAGGACTCTATGCTCTTCATGACGGATGAGGCTCCTTCCGGAGAGAGGGATGAAGAGGCAAGTTCAAGCCACCCGTTCTTCTTCATCTCATAAAGTTCCCAGAGATCATCAGAGCGTTCAGCGGCCTTTTCAAGAAGACGGGAGAACGTCAGTTCGGGATTGAGAGTCGGCGGAAGAACGAAGACGGAATTCTCACCCTCCCCGAGACCTGCGACTCTGATGAGCTTCTCGATTCCCTTCGATGTGGAGACCATCGAACCTTCCAGTGCATGTACTCTAGTACTCATAAGCTATCTCCTCCGGTTTTAAAAAAAGAGGGCTCCCTCTCGAGAGGAGTCCCCGTTTTTCTCATTCTTAGAAAAATCTAATCCTGTTATACAACTTTCTGGACTTTTCCTGCTCTCAGACAGCGTGTACATACCTTGATAGTTCTCGGTGTACCGTCGATAAGAGCCTTGACGGACACGATGTTCGGTCTGAACTCGCGCTTTGTCGTCACACCGATATGCTGACCGACACCGCCCTTCTTCTTGGACTGTCCCTTTCTTGTTACAACTGAACCAGAAATTGTACCTTTTCCACAAATATCACATCTTCTAGCCATGACAAATATCCACCTTAAATAATTTTCATCATTTTCGACGGGAACCTTTGTCGGCCTTCTGCAGCCGGAGCATGGGCAAAGATATGCCGTCGTAACACTTCTATTGAATATATCCCAAAGGCCGAATCTTTGTAAAGCCGTTCGGTCAAGAATCAAAACGTTTTCTGCAGGTTTCGGAAAGAAAACATTCCCCGCACCTGGGTTTCGGACGGCAGAATGTGCGTCCCAGGAGATTGACGGTGTCCGAAAGCCTGTTCCAGCACTCTTCATCGAACTTCTCCATTATCTCGTGCATGGTGCGTATCCTGTCGTGGGACGATGAGAGTCCGAGTCTCCAGCTTGTACGCTCGAAGTGTATGTCGACGACGACGGCAGGCTGTCCCATCACCCTCTGCATATAGCAGGAAGCCGTCTTCTCCCCGATTCCCTTTATCGAGAGAAGCTCTTTTCTTGTCTTCGGCTCCCCGTTCTTCACAAAATATTCCGCCGCGGCCTTTATCGTCCTGCATTTACTCTCCGCAAGTCCCGAGGAATGTATGAGCTTCTTTATCTCCTCATCCGGCGCCCCGGTTACCGCGAGGGGTGTCGGATAGCGGGAGAAGAGCCTCTCGAGCGAGAGAAGTGCCGCCCTGTCGCTTCCTGCACACGAGAGAATTACTGCGGTGAGGAATCTGAATGGCTCGGAAGGAGGAAGAAAGAAAACCTCATCGGGCGAGTTTTCATCGAGAAGAGTATAGATTCTGGTTTCGTAATCGTTCACGGCGTCATCTTACCTTACTTTTCTTCCTGACACCACACCTCTCCTCCTCGTCCTTTATCCAGCTCATAAGTGCGCTGAATATCGAGAGCTGTCCCGACGATATGAGTCCCGCCTTCGAAATAACGCGCTGCTTCGTCCTCACGACTGTGCGCTCGCTTATTCCGAGGACGATGGCGATCTCCTTGTCGCTCATACCGTAACTCAGGGGCGGGAGAATCTTGTTCTCCCTCTCCGAGAGAGAACGACGCAGGCATTCGCTGCGGTATGTCTTTTTCCCCGACACGACATCGGAAAGGAGCACCTCCCCGGGCCTGATGAACTCCACAAACGGAAACAGAGACGAAAGGAGGTTCTCCTCATAGGGAGACGGAAGGACGATTATGCGCGAGACGGGATTGAGGCGGCGTGACGAGAGTATCTCCCCGGCGAGGCGGAGAATCGGGGTCGAGGAGAGTATGTAGATATCGGCCCTCTCGAGTTCCTCCCCCGGAGGGGAGAATGAATGGATGTAATCCAGACACCTGTCGCTCACGAGGCCGGGAAAATTCCCTCTGATTATGATTTTCTTGCACATACATTATCTAAGACAGGATTTTTCGGGATTTTGTCAGCTTTTTTTTCAAAATGAGCGAAAAAACTTTCAAAGTGTACGGTTCTTGACCACTTCTCTCCATTTTTCTTATACTCATCTGGGCTTTCGGGATGTCGCCTAGCGGCTATGGCGCCTGCTTTGGGAGCAGGATATCGATGGTTCGAGTCCATTCATCCCGACTTTCACCTCTTCGTTCTCCGGAGAGGTTTTTTCGTCCTCGCCGTGTGGAGTTTTCATTATTTCACTTTCTCAAAGAGCGCCCTTTTTCTATAATGACAGTGTGATGAAAAAGACCGTCCTCATACTTCTGCTATTTCTCTCAGCCGTCTGTCTCGGAGCCTCGGTCTTTCCACTTCCATCATACGACTTCACTTTCTATACGACGGCAGATGAAACTCTGACGTCCTTCACGAAGGAGAATGTCGGAATCGACATCACAGGCTACGGCTTCGTAGGCAGAAACTCGGTGCGGGGGATTTACATAAGGATAGGAATCCAGACCCCGTTCGAGACTCTTGTGAAGATAAAGGACAATCTGTTCAGCGGCAGAAAGAGCACACAGACGAAAGAAAGCGGGAGCACAACCGTCGTCACACCGGAGACAGAGACTCCGGCCTCTCTCCCCGCTTCTCCGGCCTCTCCTCTTTCCGATGCAGCTCTGACTACTCCCGTAACAGATACAAAGAGTGCAGCAGCAGTAACACTCACCGGAGGAAAGGAAGAGACAGTGACCGGAGGTGCAGCATCCGACACAACGACGATTGAAATCGAAACATCCGGCACTGAGGAAGGCACAGTAAAGAAAAAGAAGAGCGTCAATCCGACGAAATGGAAGTTCCTCCTGACGGCAGGGCCGGCATGGCGGAGCATGCTCAATGACAACGCCATGGTCTATGCCGGCGTCGGACTCTCCGTCAGCACCGAATACATCAACGACTTCACATATGAGAACGGGGACTACTATTCATCCTTCTCTGCAGTTCTCGGCACCGACATGGATGCAGGCTTCAGAATAGGGCTCGCCAACAGCAGCACGACAATCCGCATCGGAGTCCATTTCATAGTGGATCTTCTCGGCTATTCGCGCCTCAGCGTCTACGACGGCAACCATCTCGAGATATCGGCGGAAAATGCCGTCTACGGCTACATAGCCGGGAAGAAGGGCATCGCGGCGGCGACTACAGGCCGCGGCTATATAAGGCTTGCAAAGACAATCAACGAAAAGAGGACCGTAAGATACAACTACTCCAACACCACAGACAAGGTGGGTGCCGGAAAGGTTGCAACAATCGTACTCTGAGCTATCTTCTGTCCTTGTCCACCCTCTTGAGAACAAGCATTGCGATGAGTGCACATACTATCACGAAGAGGATGAGCATTATCCAGCATGCCGTAACATTCTCGGCAGTCGATATATAGTCCTCGCTCGGACTGAGAGATCCCATCTTCTGCTGGAACCTCTCGACGCCGTCGGGCTCGGACTCGACCATCTCGACGATGCTCTTTATGGGATAGAGCCCCTCGTGCTCGTAGTTCTCGAACTTCTTCATCATATTCCAGACAGATACCATCTTCAGAGAGTTGTACTGTCCGATTGCACAGATTGCCATCATGCCCCACTTTGCTATCGTAAGAAGCGAGAGGAAGTTGCTCACGCTTCCCTCGAGCGAGAATACCGCACCGGAGAAGAGGAGCTCGAAGATGAGGACGAAGGGCATTATCGTCATTGCCGCCGTCGTGCTTTTTGCAATACAACTGATGAGGAGCGCCATTATGTCCGAGGCGTATGTCACAAGGAAGAACGTGATTGTAAGGTCGACGTAGAACGATGTCGTAACGACTCCTCCGTGGGGATAGTGTATTCCCGAGATACGGCAGACGATGACTGAAATGACTGCCTCGGCAAGGCAGAGCGCCGCCTGGTAGATCATATGAGAAAGTATATATGCCGGAATCTTCATTCCCGCGCGGTGTTCCCTCTTGACGATGGGCCTCTCGCGGCAGATGACCTGGATGGAGTTGAAGAAGCCGTTCCAGATACAGATGCACGATAGTGCGAGAGCGCCCTTCATCGTGCCCTCCATGGTCTGCAGCATGGTGCCCTTTATGACGAAGGAGACGAGGCCGGCAATGAGTGCCGCCATCGGCAGCATCTTCCAGTCGTCCTGGTAGATGAACATTCTGAAGAACTTCCCGAGATAAATCGGAATCTGAGAAAATGTTTTCCTGTAGTGTTCCTTAATTGTTTTCATTATTTCTCATCTCCTCGAACTTCTCTATAAGCTCATCCCCCATTCCTTCTCCTCCTTCGTCGCGGCGGTTGATCATCTTCACGACATCCTCCATTCTTTCACGTCCGAAGAATGAGCGGCACCCCTCCACACTTCCCTCGAAGACGAGTCTTCCCGTTCCGTTCCTGTCCTTTGCAAGGATAATCACCCTGTCGAAGAGGTCGATGACCCTGTCTGGGGAGTGCGTGATGACGATGACGATCTTTCCCTTCTTAGCAATGGCGTGGAGTCTCTCCATGAGGTCGCGCGCAAGAACGCCGTCAAGTCCGGAATCCGGTTCGTCGAGGATGAAGAGCGACGGGTCGGATACGAACTCGGTTGCGATACTCGTCCTCTTCTTCTGTCCGCCCGACTGTTTCCCGACGAGATTGTTCTGTACTGTATGGAGACCGAAGATTTCAAGTGTGTTCTGGATCTTCTCCTCCCTCTCCTCCTTCGTCACCTCGACAGGGAGCTTGAGAAGGGCCGCATCCTCGACAGTCTTTCTGACAGTATCGTTATAGCGGATGAGGTCCATCTGCGGGACGAAGCCTATGTCGTACTTCATTGATTCAAACTCGCGGTAGACATCCTTTCCTCCCAGTCTGACGGTCGCATCGGCCTTCTCGTAGCCGGTGATGGCATTGACGAACGTCGTCTTTCCGGCACCCGATCCTCCAAGGAGAAGGACCATGTTACCCGGCTCGATCTTGAGCCTTATGTCCTTCAGAAGTTCCTTAGTATTCAGAAAGTCCCTGACCTTCCTCGAATGTATATCGACATCAAGGACGCCTTCGGCCTTCCTGAGGTTGAGGCCGGAGATATCAAGTTCAGTCTCCTCTTCACTGACGGGAAGGATCTTTTTGCTGAAGCCCCAGTAGACTGCCACCAGTCCGTCGAGGAAGAGCCATGCCCATACCCAGGCCTTCCTTTTTCCGAAGGTCTCGCAGAGTCCTATGTATATACGGATGCTGTAGACAAGCTTGACTATCACCACCGCAAAGCGGACGTACATGATTATCTGTGAAAAGGTGTCGTCACCGTAGCCGTCATAGCTTTCGCTGAGCATGAGTATGCTCATTCCTGCCTCTTTCGTCACAGCTGTCACAATCATGTACGCAACCTGCAGAAGGTAACTCACGGCGGAAGCGACCATGATGCCTATTCCCATCTCCTCCCGCCGTGCACACATGCTGAGTTTATACCATCTGTAGACCGGAACGAGAGCCCAGCGGCTGTCGATTCCGCACTTCTTGAAGATTTTCCACAGCCCTGCAGCCATCAACACATAGGTTATCCACGATAAATTAAAGGAATTGATACTGACATCCACGTCAATCACCTCCGCTTATCATTGTAATTAAAGATATGAGTCGTTGGGAAGTTATACCGCAGAATTTACAAAAGCTTTTTCCTCTCCGCTTCTTGTCCTTCCGGCATCCGGAACTGTATTATCGGATTGTGGACATACCCGGCTACCTGATATATCTCATAACGCTCTCCGGCACCCCCGGTCCCAACACCATACTCAGTCTCCAGAACGCATCACAGAAGGGACTGAGGAAAGGCATATTCCTCAATTACGGAATGCTTGCGGGAATAACGGTGATTACGACTGCGGCATATTTCCTCATCACACTGCTTTCCTCTCTCCTTCCCTCGTTATCACAGGTGCTGCAGGCACTGAGCATCGTCTACATACTCTGTCTTGCGTGGCGGATATATCACAAAAGTCCGGTGGAGACCGCAGACGGCGACGCAAAGGGCTCCTTCAGACGGGGTTTCCTGCTACAGCTTGTCAACGTCAAGGTCCTCATGCTCTGCGTCTCCGCAATCTCGACTTACGTACTGCCCTCCCGGTTCACGACCTTCACGGGCCTTCTCGTCTCGATGGCAATCCCTCTTGTATGCTTCACGACGGGACTTGTGTGGGCGGCGGCCGGTGAAGCGCTGAAGAAGATATACAACGACCACAGAAGGGGAGCCAACATCATCTTCTCGCTCTCCCTCGTCGTCCTTGCACTCAGGAGTGCATACACCCTCGTCATGTCATTTTGAGATAGAAAATCTTCGAAAATAGCACTTTTACCAATTTTTGTTGTCAACTCCTCTTTTATCGTCAAAAATGAGAACAAACAATAACAAAGGAGTACAATGATGGCTGTTAATATTGAAGCTCTCATCATCGTAGTTGCTTACCTTGTAGGAATGCTCATTATCGGGTTCGTAATAGGTAAGCTGAAAATCAAGGACGCTGACGACTATATGCTCGCAGGAAGAAGAATGGGACTCTTCATGATCGCATTCTCACTCAGCGCGAACAATATCGGAGGCGGAAGCACAACGGGTCTTGCAGGAAAGGCATACACGACATGGGGGATGAGTGCGGCATGGTACGTTCTCGCCGCATCGATTGCAATGATTCCGCTCGCATACTTCGCACCGAAGATCAGAAAGACAATGGCTGTCACTATTCCTGAAGT
This sequence comes from Lachnospiraceae bacterium, assembly GCA_963610485.1. Lineage (GTDB taxonomy): Bacteria > Spirochaetota > Spirochaetia > Sphaerochaetales > Sphaerochaetaceae > Ornithospirochaeta. Next base: position 22,789 of record CAVDOI010000001.1, on the reverse strand, counting down.
CATCGGCAGACGCTTCGGCAAGTTCAGCTCGGGCTTCTCCGCTGTCCTCAACATCCTCGCCCTCTTCTGTCTGACATCAAGCCAGGTGGCTGCATCGGGTTCAGTCGTATCTGTTCTGACCGGCATCGACACAAGGCTGTGCATGATCATCGCAGGTGCGGTAATCATCCTCTACACAACCTTCGGAGGAATGATTGCAGACCAGGTGTCAGACCTCGTGCAGTTCATCATCATCCTCGTCGGCCTTGCAATTGCGACTCCGTTCGTGATCAAGGGATGCGGAGGCTGGAGCACGATCGCGTCCAAGCTCCCCGGCGAGCAGCTCAGTTTCACGAAGATCGGATGGGTCGTCATCATCGGCTATATCTTCAACTATTTCTGTACATTCCTCTCGGGGCCCGAGATGATCAGCCGCTTCGAATCCGCAAAGGACGAGAAGACAGCTGTCAGGGCAAGCCTCCTTGCAGCGGTATTGATGGCGGCCATGTCCTTCTTCCCGACACTCATGGGTCTTGCAGCCCTTTCAATGAAGGAAGCACTCGGAAACCCGGCATCGGGCCAGGCAATGATGGCGGTCACAGAAGCATATGCACCGACACTCATCACAGGACTTGTCTCGGCGGCAATCATCTCTGCAACGATGAGCTCGGCGGACTCCAACCTCCTGTGTATGTCGACTATGATCATCAACGACCTCTACAAGCCTTACTCGAAGAAGCAGCTTGACGGAATGAAGGAAGTCAGGGTCGTCAGATGGTGCAACGTCATATGCTGCTCGATAGCGATGCTCATATCTCTCCTGGGAATCAACATCGTAACGATGAACACCTTCGCATTTGCAATCCGCTGTGCAGGCCCCTTCGCAGCATACGGACTCGGAATGGTCGTACCCAGAGCTACAAAACACTCGGGACAGATCTCAATCATCACGGGAACTATCGGCGTCGTATTCTGGCAGATTCTCTCCGGAGGAGACTTCTACCTCGGCATACTTCCCGTCGTATTCGGCTGTGCAGTCGGTACTGCAACCTTCTTCATCGTCAATGCGATTGAATGGAAGATGGGCGTAGATGCGGCTCCTAGCGCATACATCGAAGAGTAAGGGAAGACGAATCCCATGACCGGTCACCGGAAGGCGGCCGGTTTTCTTTCCGGATGTCTGTCCCGTACACTGCGGCAAACGGGGGAAGAAAAGGCCGTTTCTCCGGAAAAAGAGGCTTTTTCCCTTCAACCCACTTGAAAATGTCCTTCAATCAAGGTATTTTTGTCGAGTAACAGATAATGCGGCCATAGCTCATCTGGATAGAGCAAGTGCCTTCTAAGCACTAGGTGGTTAGTTCGAGACTAACTGGCCGTATATGCGATATGGATTGTTCCGTATCGCTTTTTTTGTCCCTCAAGTCGAGTATGTGAAGACAAGGGACGGCCGGAAGTTCTCCTCGACATTCTGCAGGAAGACGAGGTTCAGCATGAGCGAGAAGTTTCCGTAGGTTCCGCTGACCGTCGCCGCCACGGCGCTTGTCCCGACGCCGCTCCGGCTCACCATATAGGCGTACTTTACACCCACATCGAGGAGCACGTCCTTGAGAAACTGGAGTGTCAGGTCTGCTGCGGCAACAACCCTTCTCTCCCCCTCTTTGAAGCCTACTCCCCTGAGGTCGACCGAGATGCGGGGAACAAGATAGTTGAGATCCCCGTCTGCATTGAACCTGCTCCCCCTGTATGATAATGACACCGTCGTCGAAGAGAGGAACCTGTCGAAGAACGAAGGGGATGTCGAACTCTGGAAGAGATCGTCGAAGACAAGACCTAATGTGAAGTTGCTGCTGTATACGAGCATTCCTATGTTTACGTTGAATCTCTCGCTCCCGCTCATCTTCTCGTACGGGCTGAACCATGCATTTCCGACGGCGTCGAAGAGTCCTGTCATCTTCTTCGAGAGCCTTGCAACAGAGTTGCCTCCCCCCAGTCTCGCGCCCACCGAGAAGTGGGAGAGAAACGAATAGGCAATCGCAAGTTCGATGTCGAACGATGAATAGATGTCGTAATATGCAAAGCCGTCCTCCCTGAGTGTACGGTTGTCCAGCGCCGACGATATCTTGGCACTGAGGGCCACGGGACCGCTGACGACGGTGCCCTGGAGGGAGTTTGTCAGATTCTGCATGTGGCTCATGCTCTCATTCCCCCAGAGCGATGTGTTGAAACTCTCACTGGGAGACAGAGAAACCTGATACTCATCCGCCATCGACAGAAGCGGAAGTGAAGCGGGATTGACGAATATGTCGTTGAATGTGCCGTAGTACGAGACGCTCGTCAGTGCATTGTACTCCAGCGCCTGGAGCGAGGTGTCGGAGCCGGCTACATCGGCCGCAGCAGGAAGTGCGGAGAGGATGACAAAGATCAGAATCGAAAGTGTCAGAAAGCGTCTCACAGTGTGAGTATAATGGAAAAGGCCGCGATTGTTAATTCACCCCTTCCTCTTTATACTTTATGCATGGGCTCAGTTTTCTTTCATATCGACCTTGATGCGTTCTTCGCCTCCGTGGAGTGTCTCGATCACCCCGAATACAGAGGTAAGCCCCTCATCATCGGAGAGCCCGGCCCGAGAAACGTCGCATCCACCTGCTCCTACGAAGCGAGGCGCTTCGGCGTGCACTCGGCAATGCCGATGACAGTCGCCCTCAGACTCTGCCCGCATGCAGTATGCGTCAGCGGCAACTACCGCCGCTACAGCGAGGTCAGCCGCTCGGTCATGGCGATAATAGAGAACTTCGCACCCGGCTTTCTCCAGGTATCGATAGACGAGGCTTTTCTCGACCTTACCGGGATGGAACGTGTCTATCCCCGTCCGGGAAAGGCTGCAAGGCTTCTCAAAGAGAAGATTTTCTCCGAGACGGGACTCACCGTCTCGATAGGCGTCGCCCCGTCGAGGTTTCTCAGTAAGCTTGCCTCGGACTACCACAAGCCCGACGGACTCACCGTCGTTCCACCGGGGAGGGAAATCGAATTCGTGGATGCCGTCGGACTGGGTAAACTCTGGGGTGTGGGAAAGAGCACGCTCGAGAACCTCAGCAGAAAGGGAATCTACTCGACAGCCGTACTCCGCTCGTATAAGAAGGAGGAGCTCGAGAGCCTCTTCGGCTCCTCCTGCGGAAGTTACCTGTACTCCGTATGCCGCGGAATTGACCCGGGAATCTACACAGGAGAGGCGAAAAGCCGGTCCATCAGTGAGGAAAGGACATTCTACAGTGATATCTACGGTGAGGATGCACTGTCGCAGAAACTCCTTGAAATGTCCCAGAGCGTCGCATTCCGCGCCCTCGACGAGGGGTGGGTCGGACGCACGGTCACAGTCAAGCTCAGGTACGGCGACTTCTCCACCTATTCGATAAGCGAGACTCCTCAGAGCGGCATATACTCCTCTGCGGACATCTACTCCATAAGCCGCACTCTACTGAGAAGGAAGTACAACAACCAGGGCGTGAGGCTCCTGGGGGTTACGCTGGGCAATCTCTACAAAGGCGAAAGACCCGAGCAGGGCGAGTTCTTCAAGGAGAAGGAGGAGAAGCTGAGAAAGCTCGAGAAGACGATACTCTCCCTCAACAAGGAGGGGAACATAGTGAAGAAGGCGGGTTCAATCGAGTCCGGCTGATTGTACTCCCCCTCTCCTTCTGCTATCATTTCAGCATGCTCCATCTCTGTCTAGTCGAACCCGAAATACCCCAGAACACGGGAAACATCGCCCGCACATGTGCGGCCACCAGTTCTGTTCTGGTTCTCATCCATCCACTCGGCTTCTCGCTCAGCGAAAAGGCCGTGAGAAGGAGCGGTATGGATTACTGGAAGGATGTGATGCTCGAGGAGGAACCATCGTTCGACGCCTTCATGGGAAAGCACGAAAACGACGAGCTCTTTTTCTTCTCCGCACACGGAGGAAAGTCGCTCTACGATACGGCATTCCCCTCTGACGGGGATATATATCTGGTGTTCGGTAAGGAGTCTGCGGGACTGGGAGAAGCGGTATTATCGCAATACGGAGCACGGACGCTCCGCATTCCCATGAGGGACGGCGCAAGATGCCTCAATCTTTCGAACAGCGCCGCCGTCGCACTATACGAAGTCTTGAGACAGAGAGGCTTCGGGGAGGTCATATGACAAAGACCAGGGTTCTGATAGTAGGAACGGGAAACATGGGCTCGGCGGTTGCCCGCGCCCTCGAGAAGAGAAAAGACACAGAGGTATATGTCACGAACAGGACGAGATCCAAAGCCGAGAGAACAGCTACCGGCACGTCGATGAAGGTGCTCGACAATGCATCTGACATGATGAAAGCCGATGTTGTCATCCTCGCCGTCAAACCCGACAAGATACCCGTAGTTGCATCCCCGGTCTCCTCACTTGACGCCGGACTCTACATATCTCTTGCGGCCGGAGTCGATCTTGCTTCTCTCAAGAGAAGTCTCGGAAAGAACAACGTTGTGAGATTCATGCCGAACATCGCGGCATCCGTCGGAGCGTCGGTCACGGCCGTCACATATACGGACGACCTCGACGATGACAAGAAGAAAGAGGCACTCTCCATTGCATCCTCCTTCGGCTCGGCATTCCACCTCGACGAGAGCCTTTTCAATGCTTTCATCGGGATATCGGGATCGGGGATAGCGTATGTCTTCGAGTTCATGCACGCCCTCGCACTCGGAGGCGTGAGGGAGGGAATCGGATACAGTGAAGCACTTCACATTGTCCAGGACACTCTCCTGAGTGCAGTTGCACTCCAAAAAAAGGGCGGCAAGGGTGCAATTGAAAACGAAATTATGGTATGCTCTCCCAGAGGTACGACCATTGAGGGAGTAAAGATACTCAAGGAATCCAGCTTCGAGAATTCAGTCATCGAAGCCGTAAGTGCGGCGGCACGGAAAGCCGGCGGAAGCGGACGGTGACCGGGACAGGAGGAAGTATGATAGATATCAAGGAATTGAAAACAAGAAGAGACGAAATCAAGAAGAACATCGCCGACAGGTACATGAATGTCGATCTTGATGCGATTATCAGGGATCAGGACGAGCGTCTTGCCCTCCTCCTGGAGGTTGAAAACCTCCGTTCGAGACGTAACGAGACAGCCCAGAAGATGAAGGGAAAGCTCGACAACGAGACAAGAGCGAAGTACATCGCGGAAGGCAAGGCCATCAAGGACGAGCTTGCATCAAAGGAAGCGGAGCTCGCAGTCCTCGACGAAAAGTTCATGGCGGAGGCAAGGACAATCCCGAACTACGCCTCCCCTCTTGCACCGGTCGGAAAGGAGGACAAGGACAGCCTCGCAGTGAAGTTCGTCGGGGAACCTCCCGTTTTCCCGTTCAAGGCGAAGGACCATGTCCAGCTCGGTGAAGAGCTCGACATCCTCGACTTCGACAAGGGAGCAAAGGTTGCAGGACAGAAGTTCTACTACATCAAGAACAAGGCCGTCATACTCCAGATGGCTCTCGAAAGATATGCGATGGACATCGTCGTCAGACACGGCTTCACGCCCTTCATAACACCCGACGTTGCCAAGGAGGAGATTCTCAACGGCATCGGCTTCAATCCCCGCGGCGCAGAATCCAACATCTATACAATCGAGGGCACCGACACATGCCTCGTCGGCACAGCGGAGATCACGCTCGGCGGCTACTACAAGGATACAATCCTCGACAAGTCGGACCTCCCGATCAGAATGACGGGTCTCAGCCACTGCTTCAGAAGAGAAGCCGGAGGCGCAGGACAGTACTCCAAGGGTCTCTACAGAGTCCATCAGTTCTCGAAGCTGGAGATGTTCATCTACTGTCTTCCCGAAGAATCTGATGCATTCCATCAGGAAATTCTCTCGATTGAGGAGGAGATCTTCTCGGGACTGGGACTGGCATACAGAATCGTCGATACAGCTACCGGCGACCTCGGAGCTCCTGCATACCGCAAGTTCGACATCGAAGCATGGATGCCGGGACGCGGTGAGAGCGGCGAATACGGCGAAGTCACAAGCACCTCCAACTGCACCGATTACCAGGCACGCTCCCTCAACATCCGCTACCGTGACGATGACGGCAAGGTGAGGTTCGTCCACATGCTCAACGGCACGGCGGTCGCTCTCAGCAGGGCTATGGTCGCAGTCATCGAGAACTACCAGAACGAAGACGGCTCGATCACCATTCCGCCCTCTCTTGTACCGTACACGGGCTTCGACAGGATTACGAAATAAGCGACATGAACAGAATCAGCGCACTTAATACAGACTTCTACGAGCTGACGATGATGCAGGGGTTCTTCCTCCAGAAGAAGAATCCCCGTGTCGTCTTCGACATGTTCTACCGCAACAACCCCTACCGCGGGGGCTACACGGTCTTTACGGGACTCGAGAGTCTCATAGACGAACTCGAGAACTTCCGCTTCTCCGATAGTGACATCGAATACCTGAGGTCGCTGGGGAAGTTCGATTCCTCGTTCATCGACTACCTTTCATCCTACTCCTTCTCGGGTGACCTCTATGCATTCGACGAGGGGACGGTGGCCTTCCCCGGAGAGCCTCTCATCAGAGTCGAGACGACGATGATGGACGCCCAGCTCATCGAGTCATTCCTTCTCAATACGATAAACTTCCAGACTCTCATAGCCACAAAGGCTGCGAGGATGAAGGTCGCAACCCAGGGCAGAGGCTCGATAATGGAGTTCGGGCTCAGAAGAGCACAGGGGCTCGACGGCGCACTCAGTGCCGCGAGGGCATGCTTCATCGGAGGCTGCTCCGTCACAAGCAACACGTATGCAGGAAAGGTTTACGGCATTCCCGTTGCCGGCACGATGGCACATTCATGGGTCATGCTCTTCGACAACGAATACGACGCATTCAGACGCTTTGCCGATATATATCCCGACAACTGCATTCTTCTCATCGACACATATGACACGCTCGGCTCGGGAATCGAGGCGGCCATAAAGGTCGGTCTCGAGCAGAAGGAGAAGGGACTCAGAATCGGAGTCAGAATCGACAGCGGAGACCTCAGCTACCTCACGAAGGCCGTCAGGGTCAAGCTCGACGAAGCCGGACTCGAGGATGCCACGATATGCATATCGAACGACGTGACGGAGGAGATTATCCTCAACCTCGTCAACGACGGCGCCCCCATCGACAGCTGGGGAATCGGGACACACCTCGTCACAGGCGGAACGCAGGCGGCTCTCGGCGGAGTCTACAAGCTCTCGGCGAAGGAGGAGAACGGCGTCTTCGTTCCTACTTTGAAGATATCATCTTCATACGAAAAGACCACGAATCCCGGCATAAAGCAGGTCTACCGCTTCTACGACAGGAACGGTCAGGCACTGGCAGATCTCATCGCCCTGACGGACGAGCAGATCGAGAGCGGCATCAACCACATATTCTTCCACCCCTTCTCCACCGGAGACATGTTCATCATGAGGAAGAACAACTATGCATCGATCAAGCCCCTTCTCGTGAAGCAGATGGAAAACGGCAGGAGAGTGAAGAAGGAGGCGACGCTGAAGGAACTCCAGAAAAGGGTCACGGAGGATCTTTCACGCTTCGACAAGTCATACAAGAGGCAGATCAACCCCCACATCTACAAGGTATCCCTCACAGGAAAGCTCAAGGACCTCAAGGCCGAACTCGTTCTTGAAGCGAAGATGCAGGAATAACAATTCTGCAGTCAGCAGCAGTCATTACAGAAGTCTCCCGGCGTTGAAACCGGGAGACTCTTCATAATGTATGGACACAATCAGGTCTTCGACGCCGTCTCCTCCCTGCGGTCGTACCACAGCAGTCTGTTGAATCTGATATAGCAGGTTTCTCCGACTCTGGCAGTGGTGTGACGTCTCGGCTTCTGCACTCTTATGTGTACATTACCGATTTCAAGGAGATAGTCGACGATGTCTCCGAGGTAGGTGCGTCTGATGACTCTCGCCCTGACGCCGCTTGTTGCGAAATCGATCTCGCTGGGACGGCATGCTATGTCGTAATCGACTCCGGGATCGAGATCCGGAGGTATTACGGTGTTGACCGGTCCGCACTCCTCTCCCCCTTCGACATAGACGTTTCCGTTTCTGATCACGACGGGGATGAAGTCCGAGAGCCCGATGAACGAGAAGACGAACTTGTTCTCCGGCTTGTTGTAGATATCGAGAGGACCGCCGATCTGCTGCACAACCCCCTCCTTCATGACGAGCATCCTGTCACTGAGGGCCATGGCCTCCGCCTGGTCGTGGGTTACGTAGATGACTGTAAAACCGAATCTCGTCTGGAGTTCCTTTATCTCGAATCTCATCTCCTCCCTGAGATGCGGGTCAAGATTGGAGAGAGGCTCGTCGAGGAGCATGACCTTGGGATTGATGGCGACGGCACGTGCAAGTGCGATTCTCTGCTGCTGCCCGCCCGAAAGCGTCTGAGGGAAGAGATCCGCCTCTCTGACAAGGCTTGTCGCCTTGAGCGCCATCTCGGTACGTGACCTTATTTCGTCCTTCGGAAGCTTCTTTATCTTGAGAGGGAATGCAACGTTGTCGTAGACGCTCATGTGAGGCCATACAGCGAAAGCCTGGAAGACCATCCCGAAATCCCTCTTCTCCGGCGGGAGATAGAAGTGTTTGTAAGACGAGGAGAAAAGACGCCCGTCGGAATAGAGCTCCCCTTCATCGAGGTTTTCAAATCCCGCGATCATTCTCAGCGTCGTCGTCTTGCCGCAGCCGGACGGACCGAGGAAGGAGAAGCACTCCCCCTGCTCGACAGTGAGATTGAGCTTGTCGACGGCCCTGACGGAACCGAACACCTTGCTTACGTTGATAAGTTCAATTGCGCTCATGCTTCACTCCTTTTGTATCTGTCGAGTCTGGACAGTACGCTCTTGATCAGTGTCTCTCCGACAAAGATTATTATGAGGGCGATACCGGCAAGTGCCGCGGCTCTGACGGTCTCTCCGTCTTCATTGAGGGCATAGATGGCGACACCTATCGTCCTCGTCGTCGGACCGTAGAGGAGAACCGAGGTCGTGAGTTCTCTCAGTGCCGGAAGGAATATGAGGAAGAATGCGTTTATCATACCCGGTCGGATGAGGGGTACGACGATGTTCGTCAGCGTCTGCCAGTGCGTTGCACCGCAGCTTCTGGACGCTTCCTCAAGGGAATCTGACACCTGTTCAAGGGCCGCCGAATTCGATTTGATCGAGAACGCCATGTACCTGGCGATATATGCAACGAATATGATTCCCGCCGTATTGTACAGGTTGATGCCGAATCTTCCGGACCAGGTCAGGATACAACCGAGTGCGATGACCGTACCGGGGAGGGAGTAAGGAAGAACACCGAGGAATTCCAGGATGAACTTTCCCTTCACCTTCATCTTGACGATGACATAGCTTATCATGACGCCGGCGAGCATCGTCACGAATGCGGTGAGCGTCGAGAGATATATCGAGTTCCAGATTGCCGAGCGCGTCAGCTTCATCTTGAAGATCTCCACATAGTTGTCTAGTGTCATGTTCTTCGGGATGAACGGCAGTCCGTACGTCTTCAATCCTCCGATGAGGAATATCGTGACAGTCGGCATGACGACGGTTATCAGAAGATAGAGGATACAGATAATGAAGAGCGGCCATCTGAGTCCCCTGAGTTTGAGGACAACCGGTCTCATGCTCTTTCCCGCGATGATCTGGAAGCGTCCTTTCTTCAATACGAGGTTCTGGGCCTTCAGGATGAGGGTTGCACAGATGACAAGAATCGTCGCAAGAATCGTACCGACCCTGATGGCTTCATAGGAACCTCCCGAAGCATATATGCGCTCGTATATCTTCGTCGGTATATTATATATACCCTTCTCCGTCCCGAGGATTGACGGAACACCGAAGTGTGCAAGCGAATAGAGACAAACGAGAAGCGCACCGGCTACAATCGACGGCATTACGAGAGGAAGCGTTATCTTTCTCGTAATCGTGAAGAGCGATGCTCCGCTTATTCTTGCACTCTCTTCGAGTGTCGGATCCATGCGTTCGAGAGCTCCCGAAACCTGCAGGAAGACGAACGGGAAGAGGTACATCGTCTCGATTGCTATGATACCGCCCATGCTCATGATGTCTATCGGAGCCTTGCTCAGGCCGAATACCGACATGAAGAGCTTGTTTATGTATCCCGCCCTCGGAGAAAGCAGTACCTTCCATGCCATTGCGCAGATGAATGACGGCAGCATGAACGGAACGAGGAACATCGAGTTGAGGAGCTTCTTGCAGGGAATATCGGTACGTGCGATGAGCCATGCAAAGAAGACGCCGATTATCGTCGAGAAGAATGTGACTCCTACGGCGATGATCAGGGAGTTCTTCAGCGCAAGATATGTATCCTTCTGCTTGAGAACCTCGATGACTCCGTTGAGGTTGAAGTGGCCGTCCTTGAAGAATGCCGTCAGGAAGATCATGATGACGGGAACGGCTACGACAACAACAAGAACGAGAATCGAAAAGATGAGTACGATCTCTGCGACTCCGAATTTCTTTTTGACTTTATTTCTGCTCATACGAAGACCTCCTCGAATGAATGGTCATCAGAGAACCAGTGCAGGTCGACGAATTGAGCGCGGCACTTCTCTCCTGTCTTGAAGATGATGTTTCTGTTGACCGCCTCCTCTATCTGGGTCTCGACACGGAACGATTCCCCGCCGAGAGAGATACGGTAGTCAACGATTGACCCCAGGAGAGTACATCTGTCGACTGTGCATTCGAACCCTTCACCGTCACGGCTCAGTTCGACATCCATCGGTCTGAATCCTGCGATGTAGGTACTGCCTTCATCGACAGCACTGTGCTCTTCGTCGAGCGGAATGAACTCTGTTCCGTCTTCAAGTACCGTCTTTCCGTCCCGGGTGTGACAGCGCAGACAGTTTGCGACGCCGAGGAACCTGAAGGCAAAGAGATTGACTGGTTTTTCATAAACCGTCTCGGGGTCCGCAATCTGGCAGAATGAGCCTGAAGGATCCATGATTGCGATTCTGTCGCTTATCGCAAGTGCAACCTCCTGGTCATGCGTTACGTACAGGATGGTACGTCCCGTCTTCTTCTGGATCGCCTTTATTTCAAATCTCATCTCCTCTCTCAGGTTTGCATCGAGATTGGTAAGAGGCTCGTCGAGAAGGAGTATGTCACTGTCTGCGACAAGTGCTCTCGCAAGTGCGACTCTCTGCTGCTGACCGCCCGAAAGCTGGTTCGGCAGCCTGTCCTCATAGCCGTGGAGGTTGACCATGTCGATGGCCTTCTGTGCTCTTTCGAGTCTCTCCGCCTTTTCAACCCTGTGCATTTCGAGGGGGTAAGTAACATTCTGTCTTACTGTCTTGTGGGGCCAGACGGCATAGTCCTGGAATACGACTCCGAGATTGCGTTCCTCGGGAGCCTTGCATATGCCCGCCTTCGGATCGGCGACAACTTCGCCTCCGATTATTATCTGACCTTCATCCGGGACCTCGAAGCCTGCGATAAGACGCAGTATGACTGTCTTACCGCAGCCGGAAGGACCCAGAATAGTAAAGCATTCCCCGTCCCTGATCTCGAAGCTGAGATTATTAAGAACCTGCTTCTTCTCGAAAGACTTGGAAACGTTCTTGAAGATTATATCTGACACATTCGTCTCCTCTGATAAAGATAAGAGGAAGCCCCGTCAAGGCTTCCTCGGCTCACGGGCATTACTTATTTGTTGCCCTGGATGATCTGTGTGAATTTCTCGATGTATGCTTCCTTGTGGCTGCTGAGAGCTTCGTAATCGACTGTCATCGCCCTTGCCTTCGCCTCATCGGGATGTACAAGACCGAAATCCGTTCTGACTTCAACATCATTTCTTACAGGGAGAGTATAGTTCTCTGCGACGTTCTTCTGACCTTCCCTGGAGAGGAGGAAGTCGACGAACTTCTTTGCTGCATCCTGGTTCTTGCTGTCCTTGAAGATAGCGACCGGTGACGGGATGACGAGCATCTTGTCTGTATATACGAAGCCGAGGTTAGCACCCTTTGCAACCTTGTCAAGTGTTATGTAGTCGACGCCGATTGCAGCATATGTGTCGCCGCTTGCCGTATCATCAACGACCTGTCCCGACCCCTGGCCCATTCTGGCACCGTTTGCAGCGAGTTTCTCGATGTAATCCCATCCGAGAGTTTCGACTATCATTGCGACGGAAACCATCGATGTTCCGCTGAGAGCCGGGTTTGCAATCGAGAAGTTGTCCTTGTAGATCGGATCGAGAAGATCTTCCCATGTCTTCGGGGGATTCGTTATCTTCGTAGTGTTGTAGCAGATTCCGAGTGTTCCGAGACGTGCAGCCGTGAAGTATCCGTCGGGATCATCGATTGTGGAGACGACGTTCTCCCTTTCGGGGCTCTTGTATGCGAGAAGGACGCCTTCGTTGCGGAGGTTGATGAAATCGGGAACTTCACTTGTCCAGAGAACATCACATGCAACAGCACCAGCCTGACGCTCGGTTGCGATCTTCGCCATGAGCTTTCCGGCTCCTGCAGAATAATAGTCGACCTCGATGTCCGGATAGAGCTTCTTGAAACCTTCAACGATCGGGCTGATGAGGTTTTCCTTCATTGATGTGTAGATCATCAGACTCTGCTTTCCTGTTCCCTCTTGAGCACCGCCTGCAAAGAGAAAAGTCATAATTGTTGATAAAACCAGTAAAACGACCAAGATTTTCTTCATCCTGTCTCCTCCTTTTTTGTCTTCCCGAGTCATGTTTCTGAATATTCACAATTGCCCCGGGATTCAAGCGTATGCTAAGGGCCGTTTTTCAGAGCCGTCAATTATTTTTTGCAGTACAATAAGTTAGAATTTTTTACATCAGTCAGATTTTTAAACATGGCACCAGTTTTCCCTTGTTAACCCACACGGGCATGCTACCATGCAGAAAGGAAAAAGAAATGAAACGGAAACTGCCTTTACTGATTCTTCTGTTCTCTCTTCTGGTGCTCTTTTCATCATGCACAAAAAAGAGAACGGGGGCTGTTGCAGTCGAATCCGTTCTGGGTTACGGCGAGACTACAGAGGGAGAAGAGAAGTATCCTTCGCGTCCCATCACAATCATAGTGGCATATAAAGCCGGTGGCGGTACCGATATGATAGCAAGGCGCATCGCTTCGATCGTCGAAGAGGATATCGGTGTCAGTATCATCATAAAGAACGTCAGCGGCTCGGACGGAGAGCTGGGATACACACAGCTTGCAAAGTCGAGTCCGGACGGCTACACGCTCGGTTTCATCAACATCCCGACAATCATCACTCTTCCAATAAAGAGGGAAACCTCTTACAGCGAGAACGAAATAACCCCCATAATAAATATCGTATATGACCCGAGTGTCATCGCCGTACGCTCGGACAGTCCCATTTCGTCGTTCCCGGACTTTCTCTCGGAGTGCAGACAGAAGCCGTATTCGGTAAAGATCGGAAACAACGGCTACGGGGCTAGCAACCACATAGCGGCGGCATCCCTTGCCGACAAGGCGGGAATCAGCGTGACACACATCCCCTTCGGCGGTTCTGCAGACATGATCAGGGCACTTTCGGACGGGAATGTCGATGCCATCGCCGTCAAGGTAAGTGAAGTCTATGACGAGGTGAAGAACGGCAGATTCAGACTGCTCTGCTCCTTCACCGACGAGAGGATGAATGGCTGGGAGGATGTTCCCACGCTGAAGGAATACGGGATTGACCTCGTGTTCGGCTCCGCACGTGCTCTCGCCGCTCCCCAGGATACTCCGTCTTCTGTAATAAAATTCATACATGATGAGTTCAGGAAAGCTGTAGAGATTCTCTCTGAAGAGGATGACGGAAGTACTCTCTCGCTGCACTACATGGACACCGCCGAGACGACGCAATACATAAAGACATGGCAGGAGTACATAGAGAACACCGTCCCCTACCTGCCGCTCTGACCGGTGAATATCCTGTCGAATGACGGGATGGTGTTCTCCTCGTCGGGGATATTGAATGTCAGGGTGCCGGGAGAGGCATAACTTCCGCGTGAAGGCATTATGTCAATGGAATAGAGAAACGCCTGTCCGCTGTCGGAGAGTATGAATGATATGAAGGTTTCCGCATCCGAAGGATTCGGACATCCGCTGACGAGGGCTATCGGTGACGGAATCGTGACGGCGATATCAGACGGTGCAATGTACTTCAGGGGCATTCCCATAGACTCCATGGAGAGCACAAGATACTCCGGGGCTATCGTAACCCCGTATTGTCCGGTGCCGACGGCATAGATGGAAGCGCTGCTCCCGTTGACTACTGTAGCGCCGTTCTCCATCAAATCTGAAAAATAAGACCAGCCGTATTCCCCGGCAAGCACTGTCACGGTATAAAGGGAGGTTCCCGATGAGTACGGATCAGGGATGACTGCATCACTGCACTCCTTCAGATCGAGAAACGACCGCGGTGCATTCTCGTCGTCATATATCGTCGTATTGACTGCAATACCGACATTGATGAATCGTGCAGGTGCCATCATGTTCCCGCCGCCGGTATCAAAAAGCGGAAGATCCGGATAAGACGAAAGATCCATTGGAGCCAGAATCCCCTTCTGTATGAGAGACAGATAGCCGTACGGCTCCGCACACCAGATCACATCACAGACGGCCTCCCCGTTCCGGTTCTCCTCTTCAACGAGCTGGATGATGCTCCCCGTACCGGATGAATAGAAGACGAGGTCTATTTCGGGATACAGCCGTTCGAAGTACTTCTCGATCTTCTCGAGCTGTGCACTCTTGAGAGATGAATAGAGTGTGAGAGTCCGCTTTCTGTTCTCCCCTGTCTCTCCGTTTGAAGTGAATACAGGCAGGATGAGGAAGAAGATGACAAGGGCCGCGATTATGAGAAAAGCCGAGAGGACGGATATGACAACGGCCTTCTTCCTACTTATTTCTTTCATCGTTCCTCCATTCATTCGGGCTCTTCCCTGTATCGTTTCTGAAAAGTGTGTAGAAATACTGGACATTGGGTATTCCGGCTAATTCTGCGATCTCCTTCACGGTCGAATCGGTATCTCTCAGGAGCTCTCTGGCTCTGGCAAGGCGGCATCTGTTTATGTAGTCCGCTACGGAGAAGCCGCATTCATTTCTGAAGAGTTTTCCGACATAGACGGAGTTCATTTCAAGCCTGTCGGCGACCATCTGGAGCGACAGCGCGGTATTCCTGTAGTTTTCCTCGATGTACTTCTTGATATCATTCACCATGGTTCCCACTCTCGTGTTTCTGCTTTCAATGACGGACCCGACCTTTCTGGTGAATGAGGTGAAGAAGATCTCGTCAAGACGTTTTCTGTCGAGCGACGTCGAGAAGATATATTCAATCTCGCCCATCACAGCATCGTCAACGGCC
Source organism: Lachnospiraceae bacterium (assembly GCA_963610485.1). Classification (GTDB taxonomy): domain Bacteria; phylum Spirochaetota; class Spirochaetia; order Sphaerochaetales; family Sphaerochaetaceae; genus Ornithospirochaeta. The sequence continues at coordinate 7,406 of CAVDOI010000001.1, read as the reverse complement.
TTCGGATTGACGGCGGAGGCCATATAGAGTCTTTTGAGAAGAAAGACGATGTAGCTTATGCGGCAGAGACTGAGAGTAGTCATGTACTCTCTGTAGAGTCCGAGAGCCTGATCAAGGTTCCCTCCCGAGAGCGCAAGAAGCACGGCACTCTCCCTGTTGTATCTGGAGGGAAGAACGGAATACTTGTCCTTCAATATACTTTCGCTGTGTATATTCTCTCCGCACTCGGGAAAGACTGCATAACTCAGTGTCTCCCTCACTCTCTCATACCTCAGGTGTATGTTCTCCCCCCAATCAATATCTCCGCTCACACACCAGCTGAGGCCGTGCTCTTCTGCCGCCGCCGGGATAAGAGTCTCCACATCCTCGCCGCCCTGGAAGAAGAAAAGACCCCTGTGCTCCCTCATTCTGATGAAAACGGAGTCCCCGATAACGAGGGAGACTTCATCCATCGCAGCTTTTGCATCCGACGAGAAGAGAAGAAGTCTGAAGGGCTGTGAACTGTCAAGGGGTGAGATGTAGAGCCTCAGTTCGTCTTCCGTATGGGATGTTCCCCTTTCCCTCTCGAGAAGCTGTCTCATATATTCCTCTCTTATCTGTTCATGGTAATTCTTCTCGTATTCGTTCGAGACGAGGATAAGCCTGTCGACACTCTCCGTAACGGTCGTGTTGTCCTCTCCGACAGAGCTTGTCTTGATGCTTTCCTCGATTCTCTTCAGCGGGCGGAAATAACTGAGAGTATTCATGAGACCGAAGAATGCCACTGTGATTACAGCCGCCACGATACCGGTATATGAAAAGGCCTTCATAATCTCGAGTTCATTGAATATGTCGCTCCATGCAATGCGCCTCACGATGCACCAGTCGGGGCCGAATGATGAGTAGAGGTATATCTCCTTGTCGGGAAAAGTACCGACAACGAAACGCCCTGCTCCGCTTGTCCTCGTTCTTATAAGCCTCTCGATACTCTGCCTCTTCTCCCTGTCGAGTTCGATTGTCTTTCCTATCACCCTTCCCTGTTCGTTCAGGACCATGACGCTCACATCGGGGAACATTTTCGAGAGAATCTTATCTATCCAGTTGGAATTTATGTTGATTACCACGGCGTCCGAGACAACCCCGGACCTGTCATACTCGGTAAAGAGGTATGTGTTGACGTCGATAAGTCCCCTTGAATACGGCTTCGCCATGTATCTGTAGTGCGGCCCTGACGAAGACGAGGAGAAGAGTTCCATCACCCCCTGATCATGAAAGTCGGTACTTCGGCCTCCGGGGATGCTGCTTGTCGTGTAGAAATAGTCTTTCTCCGCATTGTAGATATAAACCGACTGTATTGTAGAACCATATCCGCTTATGTCCTCGAGGGCCCTCGTTCCCCTGATGATCTCACCTTCTTCCGGATCCGGATTGTACAGAAGAACACGAATGTCGCCGTCATTGACGATATGGTTGGTCGTGACTTTCACGATGTCGTTGATATAGCTGAAAATGCTGTCACTCTGATTGAGGAAGTCCCTGTTCATCCTCTCCAGCATGTTGAGACTTATCCTCTCGAACTGATAGTAGAACAGGATGATGAGCAGGCTCAGGGAAATTATGATCGGAAGCACGACGCGCGCCCATCTCATCTCCAGTTTTGACTTCTCGTTCTTTCCCCTGTTCTCCATGCATACAATGTTATCACAAAGAAGAACATCGGAACAAAATTTCTGAAGTAGAACCTCTTTCTCTGCTATGTCTATTTCAAGGGTTCATCGAGCAATCCCGTTCTTCAGAAAAAGACAGTTGTCTTATCCGGAGGAACAGATGATGAAACCGCACCGCAGATTCTGATTCCACTGAAAACGACAGCGATCCGGATTACGGTTCGTCCCACTTTTCTATAAGGGTGAAGAAGTCTATCTTCTGGAGATTTATCTGCTTCTTCTTTATCTCTCCCGAGAGGACCTCCCTGTCGACGTACGGCTTCCATTTGCTGACGAAGTTCTTTCCGGATATCCTCTTGATGCTGAGGGCCTTCGTGTAGAAACGGTTCATGCCTATGCATTCCGATCTGTCCTCGATTATGGAGACGCGCTTTGGAAAGCGTACGGCAAGCGAGGGCGTAAGCTTCACGCTGTAGCCGAAGAGCCATGCACGTGTTCCGAGGTCTATGCTCTGGTAGTATTCGCTCTGGATCTCGGTGTCGTAGCCTCTGAGCCGCTGGAAGAGGGCCCTGTCATAGAGCCCGCTCTGGAGAACGGGATAGAGCGTCCTCTCCTCCTTCTCACTCTCGAGGGACGGAAGGAACGACTGCGGATCGACCTCCTTCCCCCTGAGGTAAGGGGCACGGAGAGTCGGCATGACCTCGGCGTCTGAGGAAAGCATGACAGGACAGATGACCATCGGATGTTCCTTTCCCGACATTATCGAAAGCAGTGCGGCGCCGTCGAAGGCTATGAGTTCCATGTCGCTGCGGACGATGAGGAAGTAGTCGGTGTAGCACTCGTCGGCCATTGCATTGATATATTCACCCGTCGTCGTGTCACTCGAGAAGACGATGAACGTCACCTCCGGATACTTCTGCTGTATTCCGTACTCCTCCATCCTGTATTCTGTCGTCAAGACATGCAGTGAGAGGTTCATGTCCTCCATATACCACTCAAGGGTGTTCTCCAGGTCCTCCCTCGTCCCGAAATCGAGGATACCCACGGCGAACTGCTTCTGTTTGTAGAGGGATGAGATTCTGAATCCCAGATCCTCCTTGCGGAATACCATTCTATAACTGCTCATTTACTGCTGTGTCCTCCGGACGGAAAACCACTTTGTGGTTCTCTCCTATCATAGCATTTATATCCTTCGATGAGTGACCTTTTATGAGAAGAATTTCACTTGAGTTGAATGAGGATACCGCCTTCATTATGACTGTGCCGTCGCTCTTTCTGACGTCCACGACATCGCCGCTGTGGAAGACGCCCTCGACAGCTGTGATTCCCGAAGGAAGAAGTGATTTGTGGCCCAGGAGTGCTTCGGCCGCCCCCTCGTCAACGATGATTGTCCCTTCGGACGGTGTGTTCAGAATCCAGCGTTCGCGCTGCGAGAGCCGCGAGGACGGAAGAATGTATGTCCCCGTCTCCTCGCCGTCCATGATTCTTATGAGAACATTCTTCTCGAAGCCCGAGGCAATCACCGTTCCGCATCCGCCCTTCTGTGCAATTTCGGCGGCAAGGAGTTTGGTTTTCATACCTCCTGTCGAGAAGACGGAGCCCTTCCCCGAGGCCCATGACATGACTGTCGAATCGATTTTTTCGAGCTTTGTTATCTTCTCTGCCTTTTCATCGGTCTTCGGGTTTGCGGTATAGAGGCCGTCGATATCTGTCAGGAGCACAAGAAGAGAAGCGTCTATCTTCGAAGCCACCAGCGCACTCATGCGGTCATTGTCGCCGAAGACGTTCCCGATTTCCGCTGTCGAGACGACATCGTTCTCGTTGAATACGGGAATGACGCCGAGATCGAGGAGCGTCATCACTGCTGTACGCAGGTTGTTATAGCTTTTGCGGTTGTTAAGAACCGAGCGTGTTATGAGAATCTGTGAGCACAGAAGACGATGGCGGGAGAACTCCCTCTGCCAGGCATCCATTAGAACAGGCTGCCCGATTGCGGCGCACGCCTGCCTGAGGGCTATGTACTGGACGGCACTCTCGTGCTTCAGGGCCTTCGCCCCGAGCCCCACAGCTCCCGACGAGACAAGCAGTACCTGGATACCCCTCTCTCTGAGAAGTGCTATCTCGTCGACAATCTCCCTTATTCTCTGTTTATCTATGCCGCTTTTATCTGAAAGGAGGTTCGTTCCGACCTTTACGACGATTCTCCTCACCTTTGAAAAATCTCTCATGTAAGCTCCCTGAAATGGAATGAACGGACCGCAGAGGAACCCGAATACTCTCCCACTGTCTCTCCGTGGCCTCTCAGGATCCACTTGGTCGTCATGAGGCCGTCAAGTCCGACGGGGCCTCTTGCATGGAGGCGCGATGTAGATATCCCGACTTCGGCTCCGAGGCCGAATCTGTAGCCGTCGGCAAACCGGGTCGAGCAGTTGACGAAGACGTCTGCAGAATCGACATTCCGCACGAAATAATCAGCCTTGTCCTTATCGGATGTGATGATTGCGTCCGTATGCTTCGACGAATGCTCTCTGATATGTTCCACCGCTTCCTCTGTCGATTTTACACACTTCACGGCACACTCGAGGGCAAGATACTCTGTATCCCAGTCGTCGGGAACGGCGGGGACGGCCGATTTGAAATACGGAAGCGAAACGCTGTCTGCATGGACGGTCACGCCCTTCTCTGCAAATGCCCTGTCAAGCAGTGGAAGAAGAGAGTGGACGATGCCCTCGTCGACGAGGATTGTCTCCGTTGCATTGCATGCCGCCGGATAGTCCGTCTTCGCATCGAGGAGTATCTTCACAGCCTCCTCAGGAGGAGCCGACTTCTCGACATACGTTATGCATAAGCCGTCCGAGTGTCCGAGAACAGGAATATGAGTATTTTCCATGACATACCTCACGAAGCTGTTTGAGCCCCGAGGTATTATGAGGTCGACCCACCTGTCGGCCTTCAGAAGCTCCCCCACGTCCTCTCTTGTCTCAAGGGCCTCTATCCAGCACGGGCCGAAGGAGTATTTCTCTGTCGCCTCCTTTATCACGGATGTAAGAACCCTGTTGGTATTCCGGGCTTCTCTTCCACCCTTCAATATAAGGCCGTTTCCGCTCTTGAGGGCAAGGGAGGCTATCTGGATGAGGGCATCGGGCCTTGCTTCGAAGACCATGCCGATGACACCGAGGGGAACTGCGACTTTCTCAAGAACAAAGTCCGTGTCAATCTCCCTCTTCTCCCTTGTACGGAAGACGGGGTCTGGAAGAGACTCCACCTCCCCGAGTCCCTTTACGGACTGTGCCATCTTCACGTCTGTATACCTGAGTCTTGAAATGAGGGACTGCTTCTCGCCTCTCTTCTCAGCTTCCCCGATGTCCGCCTCATTGGCAGCCCTTATTCTGTCCCTGCTATTTCCGAGAGCCTGTGCTATTGATAAAAGCGCGGCATTGCGTTCTTCCCCCGCCGACCGGGAAAGTATATCGGCTGCTTCTCTGACACTTCTGAAGAAATTATCGTCCATGTTAGCTCCTATTTCCACTGAGAGAGGAATGAATCGACAGCGACTACAACCGAGGAGCCGATTGCCCTCGCCTTGTCGCTGACTGTGGTGTGGTCCACCTCCTCACCCCTGGGATCTATATCTGCGGCCTTGAAATGCTCCGGTACTTCGAGTCCCGAATGCAGAAGGCCCCTTATCCTGCCGTCGATGGAGGCATAGAGAGGCACGTCGCCGACATAGCCGATGATATCGCCTGCGGATACGATATCCCCGATGGCGGCATTCTCACGGAATGTGCCGGCACACGGGGTATGCATCACCCTCTCCTTTCCTTTTCCGGCAATGAGGCCGGGAACACCGGTGTTGGGAATTGCGCTTCCCTCTGTGAGGATTCTCGCAAGTCTGTGACCGCGCATTGTCTCTATGACCCTGTCGCAGTCGACTCCGCATGTAAATCCCGGTCCCAGCGCCACTACGAATGGCGCCATGTCGATTGTGGTCCCCATATTCTTCTTTGCAAGTATCGCATCGACTACTACTGCGGGTCTGAGTTCCTTTATAATATCACCATCCCTGTCGACTATGAGGGCGACCTTACCATCCTTCACGGCACCGAGGCACTCATCCTTTGTACGGCAGAGAGTGCTCTCGACGCCTTCTATTGTCTGTGCCCCCGTCCATATTCCCTCTGCAAAGGATACCGTACGTCTGATTACGGTAGGCTTCTCCGTCTCTGTGGCGACAACGGAGTAGCCTGCACTATGAAGTGCGACGATCACTCCTGTTGCGAGATCCCCCGCCCCCCGTACGACGACAAGTCTTCTGTTGAGCTTCACATAGGGAACGCATGACTTATGAGAAAAGGCGGCAAGAATTTCGGACGCGGCCGACAGGGCAATCTCCTCGGGAGTCTCCTCTCCTATTTCAATTCCCATCGGCATATGGTAGCGGCTGTCCTCCGGCGGTCTGCGTTTACGTGATGACAGAAGCCCTATATAGAATGCCGGAGATTGATCAAGAATGCCCTTTATGTTCCCGAGTTCCTCGGGAATCGTGCTGACGACAGCCGTATAGGCATTGATTTCAACACTTTCGAGGCCTTCTCTTATCGAGGATGAGAGAACTCTCTCCGCATACGGGAAACTCTCTCTCGTGAGGAGCCCCTCCCTGCTGTCGACCACCGTTACATGCCACTTCAGGAAATGGAAAAGAGTATATAACGCCTTCCCCACATGTCCCGCTCCTATGATTACAAGCCTTCTCTCGGCAACCGGAATATCTATCATGATTTCAATCTCCCCGAATTCCCTTACCTTGATCTTCTCCCTTCTGTTCTTTCCGTCACGGAGGGCCTCGAGAGCGAGGCTCACAGCCTCAGCCTCATGCCGTCCTCCTCCGACGGTGCCGGCTGTAGAGCCGTCCCTGAAGACGGCCATCCTTCCGCTTCTGCGGCTGACAGTCCCGGATGCGCCGATGATCGTCACGAGGGCGAATGATTCGTTGTATCTTTCCTTTTCCCCAAGTATGTCAAAGAGCATGGTATATGACTCCCTTTCTCTCACTTACGATATATGCTTCAACCCCGGGGGGAATCACAAGGGATGAAAAGAGTTTCTCTGTCTCCTCTGTCATCTCATCTCCCCCGTTGAAGAGGAGTATGTTTTCAGTGTCGTCCCTCATTCCCTTGAGAGGGCCCTCCTCTGAGTCGATATATGCCTGGAGATAACTTTTATCCACAACACAGCTTCCGTTCTCGCCGAACGCCGTATCATCCGTCATTTTTCCCGCGCACCATACGCCGACAAAAGACACGACGGCAGTTGTACACTGCAGGATTACAGGGTCACGCGGAGTATGGATCTTCAACGGGAGATGTCTCGAGCCGTCCGCTTCACACAGAACGACGTCGTAGCGTTTTCTGACGCTCTCGATCTCATCCTCTCCGGGATAGAAGAGTTTTCTCTTTGCGACGTCATCATGGGCGTAGAGCGTAAGAGAACCCTTAGAAGCGGGGGATGCGAGAGCAGAAGAGTGTGTTGTGCAGAAGTAATCCTCACCGTAATTCTCGACTCCCGGGTATGCGAGCTTCGTAGTCGTAGTCAGGAGCACACTCATCCCCTTTCTTCTGAGGTAATCTCCGAAGAGGGTGAGAAACGTAGTCTTCCCGCCACCCCCCGTTACGGAGATGAACGGATGACTTTTTACAACGAGTTTCTCTTCCATCAAAGGCCACAGCTGCATGCTCAGATGATAGCACAATGAGGGGTGAC